>NZ_AUNJ01000281.1 GCF_000447775.1 Bacteriovorax sp. DB6_IX | reverse complement strand
GAATAGGACTTCTCTCTAATTCAAATCCATCTCTATTATAAACAATAATCTCCTGTGTCTTCTTATCTATGACAGCATAATCTTCATCAGAAATATGTTTATGGTAACCTTGAATGATATCAAGATTTTCTTTTTTATTTAATTCACTCTTTAATTCAAAATACTCTTTAAAAGAAAGGTCTTGATCAATTTGATCTCTATTATCATTAAAGACACCTTTCTTATTTCCAACAATCATCTCTAGCTCTGAAGGTTCAAAGAGCGCTTCTCCATCTAAAAGAACTTTACCTCCACTTACTGATAGCCTTTCTTCATCACTTAATATTTCCCAAAAAAGACCACGATTAATGAAATCACTATAGGCATCAAAACAATTCATTAAGGAAACTCTATTAATAAGTTTCTGCGCCTCGGCTACAGAAATTGCCTGAGACCCCTTCATCGCGCCAGTTAATTTAATTAATTGATTTGATAGATTATAGATATTGTACTCATAGGAAAACTTTCCTCTTTCTTTTTCCATGAGATGATTTATATTCTGCATAAACCAAATCATTTCAATTTCATCTTCCGTTAACCCTAAGGAATACTTCTGATTCATAAGAAGAATCACTAGAGCAGCAGAGTTATTAGAAAGTCTCTTTTCTTTATCCCAGTAAGAGGCATTAGCAATTGATTTTAAAAATCCTTCAAATTGTTCAGCTTGAGCATATTTAGAAAATTCTTTCTTGGCCGAACTCTTTTCTTCGTCACTTAAGTTGCGACTTAGAATGCGGGCATAATCTTCTAAGCTCGGAATATTTTCCTCTGCCAAAAAGCCTGCAACTTTTAAAGTCACTTGATCATAGATATCCGTGAGAACTTCAGCTCTTGAAAGCTTACATTTATCAGATTGATTCCTACTTTGTTGGCATTCTTGCTCATAAGCAAAAGTAGGAGCCGATAAAATAAAGAGAATAGTAATGACTAAGGTCTTAAGTTTAAAAGATATCATGTCCTTGATATTGCAATATCAAAACCAATAATCACTATATAATTTCAACAAGTTACAAAAGAATAACCGTCTAAAGACTAGACGGTCTTCTATTATTCGACAGTTAAGTGAGAATGATGCTCAAACTTCTGATGACGCCACAGTAACTCCCACGACTCGGCCAATGTAATGAGGAATAAGCCTAATCGATATGAAGATGTCATCACTTGAGGGCGAATATTTTGGGTTTTATCATGTCCTCTAAGAAAGTAAGTACTCATTTGCTGACTCTTTGGCGCGAACGCCTCACCTGCTTCAGCTTCAAATAAGTTCTTCCAGACATGGGCCCTATACTCTTCCCAGTCATCTAAGAAATTTCCTAATAAGTTTACAGATTCATTTAAGTCCTCACGACTAAAGTCTTGAATAAAGTTATTAATATCATCTACTCTATTGAGTATTTTACGTAATCGGTAAAAATCAATTAAGACTTCGTGAGCCTGTGTTGCAAAGAATGGGTGTCGGTGTCTAATAATAAGTAGTAGCTCTTCAAGAGCTCTCATATTGCTAACGAGGTTAATCGAAAGATTATTCAATCCCTGTCTAATCCCGGCCTTCCTAAAACTATTGATAACACCATCTTCATAGGCCTTAATACTGAATATTAAAACCTTAAATTGTTTCTTTGCCTCAGCAAGACCTTCTTCAGGAACATTTGAAAGTAACTGAATAAGAGGCTTACTCAGGTAAGTATTCTCATCAATATTAATCTCTTTCTTATCTTTTAATACTTGAGACATAATTTCTTCAATAACTGGATAGAGCAATAAGAAGATTAAACTATTACTAGATA
>NZ_AUNJ01000280.1 GCF_000447775.1 Bacteriovorax sp. DB6_IX | reverse complement strand
TTGGTTCGAGTCAATTGTTAGGTCCTTTGGCTGATCACTTTCAGGGAGTGCATCTGCAATGAAAGTCTTAGTTACTGTTGTATAAACTGGCTTTGTCTTAACATAACCATATTTCTCATTAAATTGTGCAGCCGTTTGAGTAGCAGCTCTATATGTTTCAAGAAACTTTCTATTCTGCATCTTAAAGAAGTGAGTTACACCATCTTTTTGAGACATGATTTCAATTTCAAGAGTTGAGTTATCAAGTCCTTCAGCATTTAAGATTTCTTTGAAACCTGGCCCAAAGTCTACATCAGCACCAAAGTCAGAATCTTTTGCAGCAAATTCTGCTGTAACGTCAACCTGAGAAGGTGATCCAAATGGGTTGAAGAGTCTTAATTTAACTCTATCAAATTTTGCAGGTTCTCTAGCATTATTCCATCTAAAACCAAAAGCAAAACCGTTTTCACCTTTTTCAGATTTTAGAATATCTAACTTTGGTCTCCCAAATAGGAAGTGGAAAGCTCCTGATAGTAAGCTTAAAACACCTAAGTTAATCACTAAACCAGCTACAACTAGACAAGCAATTCCCATTGCAATGAGTGTTGTATTCACATTGTCTCCTTGGAATATTTATTTAATTCAATATCAATATGCCCATATATTAGCATGTTTTACTCCACTACGTCTTGTGATTTTTTTAAAGAATTTCGAATAGTTAAATCAATTTTCATTGATGCAGGCGGCTGAAAATTCACCTCTGACAACAATTTTCCACTCTCAATTCTTCCAAGTCCCAAAATCGTAGTCTTGTGGCTCACCCAGTAGGTCCCATCTAAGGCCTCATAATCAAATTTTAGGCCATTTGTATAGCGCTTCGCTAGCTCCTCATCGAGTTCAAGCGAGTCAAACTTTACAAGGGTATTTATTGCTTGAGCATTTTTCTCTAAGAAATCATCTGCTTGCTCAAAATTTGTTGGCCAAGCTTCAATGGCAACAGAATTCTCTCTGTGATGATGACCAACTTTTGTTCGTATAAGATCCTTTAAAACTCCACAAGTACCTAACTTTGCGGCCAAATCTTCAAATAGAACACGAATATAGGTCCCAGAAGACACACTCACTCTAAATGTTGCGAGTGTCCCATCATACTCGAGAAGCTCGATATCGTAGATCTCCCTTTCGACAGGATCTTTGACTATCTCGACTCCCTGACGGGCCCATTCATAAAGGGCCTTGCCTTCAAATTTGGTGGCCGAATACTGATGCGGAACTTGTTGATACTTACCTACAAAACTCTTAAGGGCCTTTTCAACATCAGCCCTATCAAGCTGAGAATAAGCAGCATCTGTGTAGACTTGATCTTCTTCAACCGTCAAATCACCTGTGGGAGATTTCTTTCCAAAAATACCAGTCGCAATATATTCCTTGGGTAGATCCTGACTCCATTGATTTAAACGAGTCGCAGGACCGATTCCGATAAGGAGTACACCTTGAGCAAAAGGATCCAATGTCCCAAAGTGCCCAATCTTTCCAATAGCAAAAGGAAGGTTTCGTTGAAGTTTACGAATAACGTCGAAAGACGTCATGTCCTTAGGTTTATTTATGTTAAAATAAAAAGGCCCATAAGCAGGGCCCTTATATCTACGTTTTCCCATTTTTACTCACTAAAAATCGCGACCACTATCTTTCTCATCTTGGAGAATCTTATCAATCGCATTAGCATCTTCAAATTGTGAATCGTACTTTGCTGCAAGAGCAGGAGTATGACGAACTTGTAATGTCTTTGCCAGATGACTCCTAATTTTACCTAGAGAGCCTTCGATCGCCTTCTTAACATCACCCTTAGTAGAAGGATCAAAAGTATCCCAATACAATGTGGCCAATGCAAAGTCAGAAGACATTTCTACTTTCGTAATACTGACAAATGAAAGTGCTCTATTATCAAGCCCCTGTCTTAAGAATGTATTCACTTCATTCTTAATTTGCTGCTCATATTGCTCTTTCTTATTATACTTTGCCAAAACTATCTCCTACTCTCGTATTAAAGAGTTGTCTCGTTAGTAGTAACGTCTTCAAGTGTTCTCTTCTTTTCGATCATCTTATAGGCCTCGAAAAGATCTCCAACTCTAACATCGTTAAAGTTCTCTAGACCAACACCACACTCGTATCCGTTATTAACTTTCTTAACATCGTCTTTGAACCTCTTAAGAGATGACATCTTACCATCAAAGATAATTTTTCCATCTCTAAGTAGACGTACATTACATCCAACTTCAATTGATCCATCGATAACATATGAACCAGCAATAAGACCGATCTTAGGTACAGAGAA
>NZ_AUNJ01000279.1 GCF_000447775.1 Bacteriovorax sp. DB6_IX | reverse complement strand
ATAAAATTAGGGCCTTCGTTTGATGGCCTTTTTTTATGGGAAAAATATTCGTTTTTTCGATCAAGAAAGCTTTACTCTTAGAATCTTATTTTCTTCATTAATATATAGAAAATATTAAATGGAGGATAAATTTGAAAAAAGTAATCTTAAGTACTCTAGTTACTCTTTCTGCATTCTCTGCAGAATTTAAAATTAAAACTATAAATAAAGAGCTTGGTGTTGTCTCAATATCATCTACAGATGTTAAAAGTGTTAATAAGGATGATTTGTTAGAGGTTGAAGGAAAGAAATGTTCTTTAAAAGTGTTAGAAAAAAGAGAGAATTCTATTATTGCGAGTATTAATGATTGTAATATAGATGAGTTAAAAAAAGGTGAAGATCTTCAAGTTACAAATGATGTAAATGGTTTTGAAAATGCTAAGACTATTATTGCTAAGGGAGATAATAATCTTTCAAAGAATGAATCTTGGTATGTTTATTGGGCACTAGGGCCTTCTTCTATTACTTATGACAATCCCACAACTGAAGAAGCTGCAAATGAACTTAAAAATAGATCAGATACAGAGCACTTATCTATGGGGCTAGATCTAGGTTTCTATTTTCCTTTAAGAGAGAATATTATGCATGGGTTTGCGATCAATGGCGCTGCCGATAGTTATACTGTGGGAGCTATTGAGTTATCAATCTATCAATACCTTTACGCTTATAGTGTTCAGAAGTTTTTTGGAGACTTTATAGGTGACGGATGGTTTATAAGAGGTGATGTTGGACTAGTTAAATATCGTTCTGAAGTTAGTGGTTATAGTACGAACTATTCAGCATCATCGGACACTGGATTTGGATTATTATTTGGTGGAGGATACTCATATCCACTTTCAAATGAAAATAGAGTTTTATTCAATTTAAATTATGCAATTAGAAATGCTGAAGATGAGAGAGTTGATACCTTCGCATTTACAATAGGTTTTTTACATTAGGAGATTTGGTGAAACTTCTTGCTATTATCTTTGTAACAATAAGCTTTTATTCCTGTGCAACAACAAATTCAAAAGCGAAGCTAGTACTAAAAAGAGTCAGCTTTGATCTAAATTGCAAGCATGAGTATTTAGAGATTCTTGATCTTGGTGGAAATAATTACGGTGCTATAGGCTGTGGAAAGAAAGGTGCCTACGTCGTTTCGTGTAAAGACTGGGGTGATTGTACGGCAATTTTAAATAGCAAAGTTCAATAGCTACTTTCACATATTCAAATATTCGATGGAGAGAAATTACCGGCCTTTTGCTAAAGCTGTGGCCCGGTACTCTTTCCAGTAATTTTCCGTAGGTTCACATGATAAATACTGCTAAGTCCTGGCTTTTATAAGGCTTAATTTAAATTTTGAATTGAAGGGGAAATTGGTTGCGGGGGCAGGATTCGAACCTACGACCTTCGGGTTATGAGCCCGACGAGCTACCAGCTGCTCCACCCCGCGATAAGGATTTGAAATCAGATGTTTCAAGGTGATATTGAATATATAAGTTCATATATGAAATGTCAAAATATTAATCATAAAGTTTACTCGGACATAAATATCTAAAATAACATCCAAATTTGGCGATAAGACATAAAAGATGATTGGTGGGGACCAATTAATAATCAAAATTTGTGGAGAATAGTATGGGATTTGGAAAAGGAAAAAAGGTTTTTATCGAAATCGATGCTACTGAACTGAGTGAATCTCAAGTCAGAATGCTAAAGACAATCAACGCTATGTTGGCCCATGTACTGACGACAGAAGAAGAAGGTGAATTTTTTGATGGCAGTGCTGAAGCAATGAGAATGTGTGCTTCACTTATCAAGCAAGCTCACTTTGCAAACGACCTTCAATTCGATGGTATTCCTTATGCAGATCAGGCCCTAGAGTATTCTATGGATATCCTGTCTGAGCATATGGTGAATTCTAGAGTTGTTCAATACGACAACTAGTCTTAGAAAAAATTCTTTAGATAAACTAGGAAGTTCTCACTTCCTAGTTTTCTTTATTTGGTAGCAAGATCGTTACCTTGAAAATGTCATTGTGAATTTCTATATTTATTGTACCACCTAAATCTTCAATTAACTTCTTACTTAGATAAAGACCATGGCCCATATTTGCGCCACCCTTCTTGGTTGTAAATCCTGGTGTGAAAATTCTGGAAAGAATGTGCTCTTTATTTGATGTTGTATTCTCTAGAGTGATCTTAAAATAGTCCGCAACTTGTTCTGTTTGAATTCGTGAAAAGGGTTTGTGGTTGTAGTCTATTGCCGACTCAAGTGAGTTTTTGATGATATTCTTTAAGATTATTGAAAGACACGTTTTATCTGTGTAAACCATTTTGTTATAGTAATTAAATTCGACATCAATTTCGAGATACTTTATTTGTGACTGATAGAGGTCATATGTTTTCTCTATGAGTTGGGAAATATCAAAACGCGAAAAATCGTGCTCAATTTTGTTATTT
>NZ_AUNJ01000278.1 GCF_000447775.1 Bacteriovorax sp. DB6_IX | reverse complement strand
TTGCTGGAGTTGGAATATACTCATCAACTTGATTCATTAGCTCTAGTACTTTATCTCTACCGATTTCTGGATTCTTTCCTTCAAGTGCTGCTAGTGCAGATCCCGCTACGATTGGAATATCGTCTCCTGGGAAGTCGTAAGATGAAAGTAGCTCTCTGATTTCCATTTCTACTAGCTCAAGTAGTTCTTCATCATCTACTTGGTCTACTTTGTTTAGGAATACTACGATCGCTGGTACACCTACCTGTCTTGCTAGAAGGATGTGCTCTCTAGTTTGTGGCATTGGTCCGTCCGCTGCTGAACATACTAGGATCGCTCCGTCCATCTGTGCTGCACCTGTAATCATGTTCTTTACATAGTCAGCGTGTCCTGGACAATCTACGTGAGCGTAGTGTCTTGCTTCTGTTTGATATTCGATGTGAGAAGTATTGATTGTAATACCTCTTGCTTTCTCCTCTGGTGCAGAGTCGATTTCGTCAAATTTTCTTACGTCACCACCAAGAGCTTCAGCAAGTGTTACTGAGATAGCTGCTGTTAGTGTAGTTTTACCGTGGTCAACGTGCCCAATCGTACCAATGTTTACGTGGGGCTTACTTCTGTCAAATGATTCTTTTGCCATGACTAAAGTCTCCTAAATAAGAATTAATAGCGTTTATACGCCTTTATTTTACAATCCGTTTATATACTATATTGGATGCCTAGTATCTTCGATATTTCACATGCTTTCAAGCTTAAAAACTTACCTATCAATAAAAATCGTAACTGTCTGGCCCTAAAAGCAATAATTTAGCCAGATTTTACCATGTAGACAGTGTTTAAGTTGAGCCTACATATCGTCTTTCTGCGAAATAAGTTTATGTCATAAGTTGAAAAAAAGGCAAAAAAAAATCAAGCCTAAGCTTGATCAATTTATTAAGAAAAAATGGAGCGGGCGACAAGGTTCGAACTTGCGACATTCAGCTTGGAAGGCTGACACTCTACCAACTGAGTTACGCCCGCTTAAGTGTTAAATGTTTTACTTTTCTAATCTTGCTTTGTAAAGCTTTTTTTTCAGAAAAGATGGTGGCGAGAGATGGATTCGAACCATCGAAGGGATAACCCGACAGATTTACAGTCTGTTGCCTTTGGCCACTCGGCAACCTCGCCCTAACCGTACACCAGAGTAGAAATGGAGCTGGCAATAGGACTCGAACCTACGACCTGCGGTTTACAAAACCGCTGCTCTAGCCAACTGAGCTATGCCAGCCAAATCACTCTTTGTGGAAATAAGTTATAAGTAATTCCTGATCATAAATCAAGATTTTTTTTACACTTTTTTACTTTTTTTTGCTCTTAAACAAAAACTCTTTCCATAGCAATTGCTGCTGCTACAGAAACATTAAGTGATTGAATACTTCCCTGAGGATTTAATTTAATTTTCTTATCAAGTAATCTCACAGTTGCATTTGATAAACCTTTATCTTCTGCACCAAGTATCAAACAACGACTTCCACCTGGAACAACAAATTCAGAATCATCTGTATGTTCAGTTAAACCGATTGGCTCAACACCTCTTTTCTTTAGGGCACTGATAAACTTTGGAAGTGAACTACACTTTACGATCTTAACGTATTCAAGTGCTCCAGAGGCAATACGTGCAACTGAAGGCCCAACACCAAAGTTATTCTTCGTTGCAATTACGATACAATCAACATCATAAAAAGCAGCTGTTCTCATAATGGCAGCAGCATTATGAACGTCGGTAACACCATCGAGGCAAAGAATTTTTATATGTCTACCAGAATCAATCTGATCAAAAATCAAGTTGGATTTTCAATTTCAATCGCATCAGTAACAAGAAGAACTCCAGATGGTACACGGTTATATGTAAAACCTAATTCATCATAAAGCCCCTTTGCTAGCTCCTGGAGCTTGTGTGGAGCTACGAGTTTAACCGGAACTTTCGCAACTTCTTCTCTTGTGAGTCCACCCATTTTTGTAAGGTTCTCTATTCCTTCTTCAGTTGCAATGATTTCATGAACTGGCCTTCTCGGATTTTTTACTGCGTGTACAATAGAGTGAACACCAACGATTAAGTCTTTTGACATTTTATAGCCCTTTCAGAAGTTCTCTGATTTTATCAGCAGCTTCTTCTCTTTTAATTTTAATCTTCTCACCAGTTTTTCTTATTCTAATTTCTAAAAGACCATCATTCTTATGATCTCTTTCACCTAGAACAAGTTGAAGAGGTAGCCCTAAAAGATCAGCATCTTTAAATTTAAAACCTGGTCCAGCTTTTCTGTCGTCGAAGAGAACATCAAAACCTTCGGACTTCATTTCATTATAAATATCTTCAGCTAATTCTTTGTATTCATCACTCTTTGCAATTGCAACAAATGAGAAATTATATGGCGCTATAGAAGCAGGCCAGATGATTCCATTTTCATCATGATTCTGCTCAATCGCTGCTGCAACAATTCTCGTAATACCAATTCCGTAACATCCCATTAGAGGTGTGGCTGCTTTTCCATTGGCATCAAGGACTGTTACCCCCATTCCCTTTGTGTATTTGTCTCCAAGTTGGAAAATATGTCCAACTTCAATACCTCTTTTAACTTTAACAGTTCCCTTTCCATCTTCAGTCTTGTCTCCTTCACGGGCAAGCCTTAAATCAAATACTTCAAAAGAGTCTGCGTCACGTTTTGGAACAAAATTTCCAACGTGTTTATCGATGATATTCGCACCAACAACATAAGCCGCTTCTACGTTAACGGCATTATCAAAAACTAATTTTACATTTTCTGGTAGATTCATTGGCCCAATGAAAC
The DNA here is from genome assembly GCF_000447775.1 of Bacteriovorax sp. DB6_IX. Taxonomy (GTDB): domain Bacteria; phylum Bdellovibrionota; class Bacteriovoracia; order Bacteriovoracales; family Bacteriovoracaceae; genus Halobacteriovorax_A. The sequence goes on along the minus strand of NZ_AUNJ01000278.1, from coordinate 2,138 downwards.
CTTTCTTAAATCCTAGTTTCTCAAGTTCTTCATCCGTTGCAGCAACTATATGATCAGCTTGGGCGAACTTCTCTAGTTTTAACTCGTTGAGTTCGTCATCACCTAATAGAGCAACAAAGATATAATTTTCTTCTTCACCTGAAATAGCCTTATAAATTAAAGACTTTATTGAGTGATGCTCTTTCTCTTTCAAGAAATTACAAACATCTGTGATCGTTGCCATATTTGGCGTATCAATGACCTCACTCTCTCCTGTTGGAGACTTGTGATCGATGTCGCGAATTGTTTTAGCTGTTTCAATATTGGCCGCATAACCTGTCTCTGAGCAGTAGATGATTTCATCTTCTCCTGAATCTGCAATAACTTGAAATTCATGAGTTTTTGCATCACCATCAGCCATTGCTCCACCATCAGCAACAACCGCAGAGAACTCTAAATTCATGCGATTGAAAACAGCTTCATAGGCCTTAAAAAGGTTATCGTAGACCTCATCTAAACACTCTTTATCAAGGTGAAAAGAATAGGCATCTTTCATCGTAAACTCACGTCCACGCATCAAACCAAATCTTGGTCTAATCTCGTCACGAAATTTTGTATTGATCTGATAAAGAGTGACTGGAAGGTCTTTATATGATTTTACAGTCTTTCTGAAAATATCCGTTACGGCTTCTTCGTTAGTTGGAGAAATACAAAGATCGCGATCTGCTTTGTCTTTGAATTTAAGCATTTCACCGCCCATCTTATCCCAACGTCCCGTTTCTTGCCAAAGCTCTCCTGGAGTTACAACTGTCATTAAAAGTTCATGACAACCAGCTTTATCCATTTCTTCTCGAACAATCTGCTCAACCTTTCTAATCGACTTGTAACCCATTGGAAGGTAACTATAGAGACCTGCTGCTGATTTATGAATAAGACCTGCTCTCATCATAAGTTGATGAGATGAAATAACGGCATCTGCTGGAACTTCTTTGTAAGTTTGCCAAAAGCTTTTAGATAATTTCATTTAAAATAATCCTTTTAACAGATAAATAATATTTCTTACCTGCTCTTATACTCAATTGAATGAATGTTTACAAAAGTAATTTTAGACTAATAAGTCAATTAATTGAAGATAGGTGCAAGTGCCCTGGGCAGCTCGAACGCTTCAAGAGCTTCTTTTTGGAGAGATGATGCTGATACGACTTCGAATGCATCTGGAGTCTCTAAAAGCTTGCGACAGAGAAGGTTGTGAAGGTTATGACCTGACTTGAAAGTCGTGATTCTTCCGGCAATTTCGTAACCTAAAAGACTGATATCACCAATCGTATCAAGAATCTTATGTCTTACGAACTCATCTTCAAATCTTAGACCATCTGGGTTCATAACTTTGAAATCATCGAGAACAACTGCATTATCCAGAGATCCACCTTTAGCAAGTCCCTTTCTTTTGAGCATATCGACATCTCTTAGGAAACCAAATGTTCTGGCCCTTCCGATTTCGCGAATATAGTTTTCACATGAAAACTCAAACGATTTCTTTTGTGTTTTAATCAACGGGTGCGTGAAAACGATTGTAGAATCAATGATTAGCTTTTCAGCTGGCTCAATTCTCGCCCACTTCTCACCTAGTTGAACTTCTACTGGTTTAAGAACAACTAAGAACTTTTTCGACTTATTAAGAGTCTGAATTCCTGTTTCTTTAATAACGAAAACAAATGAAGCACCAGAACCATCCATTGTTGGAACCTCTGGACCATCGATTTCAATAAATACGTTATTAATTCCTAGACCATAAAGAACTGAAAGAAGGTGCTCTACTGTGTGAACAGAGTTAACTCCTCTTCCAATAGTCGTATTATTTTCCGTCGCACCAACAGTCTCTGCTGTCGCATTCAATATCTCAGCGTTTGGAGGATCAATTCTCTTGAAGCTAATTCCGCTATCCGCTTCAGCAGGGTGTAGCGTCATTGTCACTTTCTCACCAGAGTGAATTCCAATTCCTGTGATCGATACTTTTTTTGTCATAGTGTCGTTGATACAACATCAATAATTTCCACTTAATATTAGGTACTTGTACTATTTTAGTCTCTTATATACCTTTTTGGCAAATCTCGTCATAATAGCGAAATCTGCGGTAATTTTTTCCTTCCGGCTTCTGC
>NZ_AUNJ01000277.1 GCF_000447775.1 Bacteriovorax sp. DB6_IX | reverse complement strand
AAAGTTTCTAAAGTACACACTTGAGATGATAGGAATAGAAAAAGATCTTAATTATATCTACGGAAGAAATAGAGATCGATTAGCTGCGACGATGTTGGGAGTGAATCTCTCTTTAGGATGTATTCCAGAAATCTATATTGAAGAAGATTATCCTGATGATGAGATTTATCGCGATGTCTTTGTTTATCGATCACCACTAAAGTGGCATCAACCAGAAAATACAATTCACAGTGAGCTCACAGCACCACTGAGAATGACTCAACCGAGCGAAAACTTTATTGAGGCCAATATCGATAAAATGATTAATAAGATTTGTCTTTCAAATTTTGTTAGTGAATCGTTCTTGGAAAATGTCAAAGAAGTTGCTCATACGGCACCAAAAGAATTGCAACATATTTATACAGCAAGTGGGCAAGCCGAAGCAGTCGATAAAATAGCAAAATCGATTATCTACAATACCACTCAACAAGATGAAAAGAATAAGAAGAGACAAAAGTTTCTCACATATCGAGGTCACTACTTTGGCAAAGGAAGTTTCTTATCGAGATCACTTAGCGAAGAGGAGAACTCATATTTTCAAACTATCTTCTTGGATCATCCAGGAAGTGAAAATTACGAGGAAATTCTACAACAAACAAATCAATACCTAACAGCAGGTGATGTGGTAGCAATTTTTATTGAGCCACTTCCACAAAGACTAAAAGAATCTGTTCCCAACGAATTCCTAAAAGGTCTAAAGCAGTTGGCAAAGAAAACAGGCACAAAGCTAGTCTACAATGAAACATCTTATGCAAACCTCGGCCATTCAGAAACAAACTGGTGGCGTTCATGTGAGCAAGATCTCACACCTGATGCATTCTTCGCCTACCTAGGAGCACAGGCGGCCATGACATTTATGAAGGATGAGATATTCCTAGAAAAACCACTCATGATGATCTCAACGTGGGACGGAGATGCTCTCTCAATGGCCCAATTTGTCGAGGCCATGCGAAAAGTGAAATCTAATAGGACAGGAATTACAAAAATTGAAAACCAATTCTCATCTTTAACGGCTCAAGAAAGAGTGCGACTGAACAGCTCGAGAGAGTTAGGCTATGGAGAAAAGTTATCATTAAAAGGAAAGGGTCCATTTTATCCAACGATAGGGAATATCCTATGTTAATAGATGTTGATTTTCCGATAATTCCATATCTGGCAAAAGACACTCCATTTGAAAGAGGAGTGAAACACGGTGAGAAATTTAAAGAAGCAATTAACGAGCTGGCCAGTATTAGAAAGAAGCTTATGCTCGCGAAGAATCCTAGTCTAGAGTCAAGTCTTGAAGAGCTTGCACAAGATCAATTCGACATAAGTCATCATTACGCTGCTGATATTGCTGATGAGATGCGCGGAATTGCTCAAGGGGCCAATTGTCCATTATCAGATATTGTTATTTTAAATAACTATACTGATTTTCGTGATATCCAGCTTCCTGATGAAGGCTGTTCTACAATTTATAAGAAAACACCTGATCTAAATATGGCCGGTCAAACTTGGGATATGCACAGTTCTGCTAAACGTTTTATTTGTGTCATTGAGCTACCAAAAACAGAAAATCCAGGGGCCTACATCTTCTCCCTTGTAGGATGTGTCGGGATGATGGGTATCAATACAAACCAAGTCTTTATTGGCGTTAATAATATCAACACTCTCAATGCTAAAATTGGTATGATCTGGCCAGTGCTTGTCAGAAAGTGCCTACAGGCGAAGAGCTTAAATGAAATGAGAGAAACTTTAACAAAAGCTCCTGTAACTTCAGGGCATAATTACCTAATCAGCAATGAAGAGCATGCTGAGCATTGGGAAATCTCACCAGGCATTATTGAAAAGGTCCTTGATTCAAAAACTGACCAAAATATGTATCACACCAACCACTGCCTAGGTTTAGAAATGGAAAAGAATGAGGATAAAAGTAGTATTAGCTCTACGACTTTTCCTCGCTTCGATATTTTAAAGAAGAGATTTTCTACGATTCACAACGAAGAAGATTTTATTGGACTACTTAAAGATCATGAGGGCTATCCCAAGTCAATTTGTTCACATTTTGAAAGTGGGGCCCAAGACCCTTCGATGACTTGTGGAGGGGCCACTTATAACTATGCGAAAAAGACCTTCCACATGTGGCGTGGCTGTCAAGAGCATGATGAGAACTACCGAGAATATACATTCTCTTTGTAGCTTCACACTATTGAATCCAATGAGGGATTCAATATAAGTTCATGGAGGTTTTTATGAATGAAGCCTATTACTACAGTTGGACTAAGCAAAACAGCGCTTCCAAGCTAGAAATCAAAGAAACAACTGTTGATAGTTATCTTACTCATGACAATAGAGAAATCTACGACCTTAGTAGTTGTAGCTACCACTTGAGTTTTGGACTTCGAAATGAGCGACTCACTAACGCAATTAGTGATCAGTACAAAGTCCTTCCTGCGGCCGGACCAAAACTTGTCTACAATCTCAAACAAGAAACATCACAAAAACTACTCAAGGCCCTAGGGCAAAATGAAGGTAAGATTTTCTACACTGTCTCGGGAGCTGAAGCAGTTGAAAATGCCTTAAAGATGGCACGTAAAGTTTCAGGGAAGGAGCATATCCTCTCCCGTGAAAAATCTTATCATGGTGCCAGTGTTGGGGCCCTCTCAATTACAGGAGATTGGAGAAGGGAGGGCTCTCCCCTGCTTGATCATCTCACCCACTTTATTCCTGAACCATTTGAAAATGATGCATTGGCAAAGACAGAAGAAATTATTAAAAAAGTCGGCCCACAGAAGATCGCGGCCATCTGTCTCGAGACAATAACAGGGGGTAATGGTGTCTATATTCCTGATCCAAACTGGTATGAAGGAATCCAAAACCTTTGTCGTAAATATAAAATTTTTCTCATCCTAGATGAAATAGTGTGCGGTTTTGCCAGAACAGGTAAGAACTTTGCCTTTCAACACTATAATCTTGCACCAGACTTTATTTGTATGGCCAAGAATATCAGTGGTGGCTTCTTCCCTTTTGGAGCCGTTTACACAAGTAAAGAAGTTTCTGATTACTACGAAAATGAGGTTCTTAGCTGTGGATTGACCAACTATGCTCATCCTATTGGGCTAAGAGTATGTTCTGAAATTCTTGATCTCATAGAAGAAAGGGAGTTCGTCGACAATATTAAAAATCTCGAACAAACTTTAAAAGACTCCCACCAAGAATTTAACCAATTAAGTTGTGTGAAGGAATGTCGACAAATAGGAAATCTTATGGCCGTTGAACTCGACTATAAAGATTCACTGTCATGGAATGATTTTATCAAAGAGAATCTCTATATTAACGTTTCAAATAATATTCTCATCATTACACCAATTATGATGACAACACCTCAAAGACTCAAACAAGCACTAAAGAAATTAAAAGGTGTACTAGAAAAGCTCTGTGAGAAAATAGGATGAATTATGAAATCTAAAGTATATGAAAACGCAAGCGAGGCGCTACACGATATTAAAAGTGGATGCACAATAATGAGCGGTGGCTTTGGTCTGTGTGGAATCGCTGAAAATAGTATCAATTATCTCGCAACTTGTGATCTCAAAGACCTCACAATTATTTCAAATAATATTGGTAATTCAGGTAGAGGTCTCGTCAAGTTACTCAAGAAGGATATGATAAAGAAGGCCTACTGCTCCTATGTAGGAGGAAACCCTGATTTGGAACAGAGAATCTTTAACAAAGAAATTGATGTTGAACTCGTGCCGCAAGGAACTTTTAGTGAAAGAATTCGAGCTGCAGGAATGGGAATAAGGGCCTTTTACACGCCAACAGGACATGGAACTCTAGTTGCCGAGGGAAAAGAGGTTAAAGAGTTTGATCGTCCATGTATCTTGGAAACAGCACTTCATGCGGACTTTGCCATAATCAAGGCGCAAAAGGGAGATAGTTTCGGAAACCTATGGTTCAAAGAGACAGCTAGAAACTTCTCCCCTCTTATGGCCATGGCCGCCAAAACAACGATAGTCGAAGTAGAAGAACTCGTTGAGTTAGGAGAACTTCAGGCTGAAGATATCCACCTCCCTGGAATCTTTGTCCAAAGAATCTACCAAGGTGAAGATTACGAAAATGCCATTGAATTTAAAAAGACGAGGGAAGAATAATGAGCTGGACAAAGCACCAAATGGCCCAAGAGGTTCTAAACCTTATACCAGAGGGCTCAAGTATAAATTTAGGAATTGGTTACCCAACACTTGTCAGTGAGATTCTTCCTGAAGATCATGACTATATCATTCACTCTGAAAATGGGGTACTTGGAGTTGGAAGACGTCCCCTGGAGAATGAAGTCTCTCCTACTCTCATCAACGCAGGAAAGGAAACAATTACCACGATGCCAGGAGCAAGCTTCTTTGATAGCTCTCTAAGCTTTGGAATGATTAGAGGTGGTCATATCGACTTTTGCATCCTAGGAGGTATGCAGGTGGATTCTGAAGGCTCTCTGGCCAATTGGATGGTCCCTGGTAAGAAATTGACAGGAATGGGTGGTGCCATGGACCTAGTCAACGGAGCTAAAGAAGTGATTATTATGATGGGCCACTACTCAAAAAGTGGTGAATCAAAACTCGTTAAGCTTTGTGATCTTCCCCTTACAGGGAAATCAGTCGTTGATAAGATTGTTACAGACAAGGGTGTCTTCGCAATAAATAATGGAAAATTTAAAATTGTTAAACTTGCTCAAAACGTAGATAAGAGTGAATTTAATGGGGATTTATTCGAAAATTAGATTTTAGAGATAAAAAAGGGGCCCCTGCAAAAGGCCCCGATTTTTTCGGCATCCTGCCTATCTCTTGCCACGACATCCTGTCGATCAATTAAAGTATAACTTTATTTTTTAAATTTTGCATAATTATTTTAAATAGGTAATCTTTTCCATTATACTAAGTAGAGATATTGAAATCACATAAGGAAACATGATGTTTTTTACTAAGAAAGAAAGACCGATTAAAGAGCTCTTTACATACTTCACACCTAATCCTCCCCTTAGAAATAAGGGATATCGTGAAAAAGAACTCGACCTTGTTGCTCAACTTTTCACCACTTATAATATTCAATATAAAATCACATCGACTATCCCGGGTGAGACTGGATTTTGGACGATCTTCGAATTTTCTGGCACTCATGAGGCCATACATGCCCTTAAGAACTCTCCAGAATACAATGAATATAAACTGACGCCACTCAATCAAGAATACTCACAAGAAGTTGAAGAGAACCAACTGGAACTCATCAGTGAAGGTGATGAACAATTCGAAAATCTCGACAACTATAAGCTTTAAAGAAGTTTCACAAGATGATTAATAGTATTCTCAAAAAAGTATTTATTATTGCAGTTACAATCTCATGCTCCAATCTTGATATTGTAGAAGTAGATTCCAACCAAAAAAAGAATGAGAGCCGTCTCAATGTAACTTGCCCAATAGAGAAAAAACCTATTTTAGTTTATTCCGAAAATAATAAGCTTAACAGTATCTACAAGAACTACTTTGAACAAAGTACGAAACAAAGTTTTCTCGATCATTACTTTAAATGGTCTCTTCTTCAGCTTGCTTCAAGGCCTGATTCGACGACTCTAAACTCGAAAACCTTAACTTATATTAAGTATGATAAGAAAGAGTATTTCTTAATCACAACTCCAAAGACTTTAAACTCCTCTAGTTATATCTCCCAACTCAATCAAGTTAGGAAGTACTTTAAAAAGTCACGCACAATCAAAAGTTATGCCCGCTCACTTGATAACTGGGACTTCTCTATTCCAGTGTCTAAAGAACTTGCAAAGTTTTTAGACAAGAACAAGGTTTCTCTCTACAAGAACCCAAAACTTAGGGCCATAGCCTTTAAGGGAAATCAAATCGCCAAGGATGGTGAAACGATTGCCCCCCCAAAATTTGAAGCGCTTGTAACGACATCTCAAAGACTCGATCAGAATATCTTTGAAACAAATCATCTCTTCAAATCTTCCAAGGATTACCTTTGTAATTTTGATAAGAATCTCTTCAGCTCGACACCACTGATACAGAGAAGAAGTAATGAGATACGCTCGAATTTCTTTGGACTCTTTCAGGACAAGGACAATTTCTTTATAACATTAACAAGTGCAAATCCGATTGTTGATCAATTCAATAAGAATTTTCTTAGCTTAAAGTCTCAGAAAATGACAAACTTCAATGCGGCAATCTGTTTTTCAAAGAATAATCAAGAATTAATAATGGCCAAGAACCTTATCCACTCTGAGCAGCTTCTTAACAATATTCTCAGCTCAACAGATAAGAATATGTCGCCTGAACAGATACTCAATACCAAGAGATTCCTCAACCTACTCTATCCAGAAAGAACAGTTGTTGAAATTTATGGAAGGCCATTTCTTCAAAAGAATGACCAAACAAAGTACTATATCCCAACTCTAGGAAAGGTCGATCTCATTAAGTATTCAAAGGGCTTTCACCTTTACAAAGAACCTCGTACAGGAATTCTAAAATGCGGCCCAGCGAAAACTTCAAAGAATTAATTATTTATGGTGCGGCTTCAAAGAGTGAAGTAAAACATATACTCATAACTGACGAAGATCTTGATATCAAGCTAATGGATTTACTTATTGATCACGGTCTTCCAATTGCATCAAGTTGTTCTGGTGCAAATATTTGTAAACTCTGCATGGTGACAGACGAAGTCATCTCATGCCAAAATACTTTAAGAGATTACTTAAAAAAATAACGAAAATAAAGTTAGTTATTAAATTATTTATAAATAAGGATCGAGCATGAAATACCTTTCATTTGATATCGAAGCGACTGGATTAGAAGAACATGACCTAATCATCGAATTTGCAATGGTTCCATTTTGTACACAGACCCAGAAAATCAATGAAGATCTGAAGAAGCATTTTTTTATTAAATGCCCAAGCTTTGAGGAACTTAAGCCAAAACTTAATCAATGGGTTATAGATCACAATAAAGAACTCATCGACAAGGCCCATAACGAAGGAATAGAGATTGAGAAGTTCAAAGAAGAACTCATTAACTATCTAGACTCAGATGAAGTTAAAGATTACTTTAATAATGAGCGAATTACCCTCTTTGGAAAATCGATGAGTGCCATTGACTTACCATTTATGAATAGAGACCTTGGTTGGGGTTTTATGAGAAAATATTTTAACCACAGACAACTGGATCTTTCTTCTGTTGCCTACACTCTCATTGATATGCAACATATCCCTGCCGAGTGTGAATCAGGTTCTAAGCTTATGGATTTTCTAGGAATGGGAGAAGTGGCCCATACTGCGCTAGAAGATGCTATAAATACGGCATTGATGTATTTTAAACTAATGGATATCGCCTCTAAGAAGTAATTAGTGGTGGAAGAATTTCTTAGGATCAAAAGCATGGGAATCTCTTCTCACTTCAAAGTGAAGGTGGTTCCCAGTTGATCTTCCCGTACTTCCTACGGCCGCAATCACCTGCCCTCTATGAACCTTCTGGCCCTTACTTGTAAAATTACGATCAGCATGAGCATATACAGTAAAGAAGCCATCTGAATGCGAAATTACAGTTATATTCCCATATCCACCAAGCTCTTTACCTGAATAAACAACGACACCATCATCGGCAGCTATAATATGGGCACCTCTTCGGGCCGCAATATCTATACCTTCATGCTTTCTCCCCCAACGTCTTCCAAAGCCTGAAGAGACTCTCTTAGACGAAGGTACTGGCCATAGAAAACGAGAAGAAGATCTTAGAGCATTATAATTAATACTGGCGACACTTCTTCCAGAGGCTTCATTAGCTATGATTCCCCCTTTATACGGAATAAAAACAGTGGAGCCCTTACTATAAGACTTCCCCTTATTAAATTCCTGAAGTTTCCAAGTTGAAATATCAAAGAGTTTGGCCAAACTCTTTGCAGAATAGTTCTTATCTAGAGTCACATAGCGTCCACTACGCATTCCCGCACAAGAAGTAATTATTGATAATATTACAAATATTGTAAGTAAATTTCTAAGTCTCATAATCTCGCCCAATATGAATCTTTTTCTGGGCGAGAATAACTAAGCCTTAACCATTATCGGCAATAATTTCCGCCCACCTTTCAATTTCTTCGGCTGA
>NZ_AUNJ01000276.1 GCF_000447775.1 Bacteriovorax sp. DB6_IX | reverse complement strand
TTACCTAAATACTCTTAATATTTATTCTTTTTTTGTTCCACTTACAGTAAAATAATATTGTGAATTATTGACCATGGAAGGGTATTTAATGAAATTTTTGAAAACTATCTTAGTTGCTTTGCCAATTCTTTTACAAGCAACATCATACTCGCAAGATCTAATGAGCGAGAGAATCAGAAAAATTGCTGGAAAAAAGAGATCTGTCTATTTTAAGAAAGGTATTTTCCACAGCGGAACGAATAAAACAGCATCCGTTCTAAAAGCAATTCGCCATGGTTATCAACCGGCCAATGGTTATGAAAGATTAGTTTTTGA
>NZ_AUNJ01000275.1 GCF_000447775.1 Bacteriovorax sp. DB6_IX | reverse complement strand
GAAATAAATAATTAATAACTCTGAGTAGGCTTTCTTCAAGCCTACTCGTTCTTTATCCACTCCAAGAATCCCATAAGTAAATGATAAGCAGTCGTCGATGGATGTAAATCTGTCTCATCTTTTAGATCACGAGATAAATGTTCCTTCCAAGAGTTATTTTCATTGAGACGATATTTTAATGTGAAATCTTTTTGTGCTTTTGCTCTTTCTAAATATTTCTCATCTTGCTTAATACGGTATAAGCATAGGTGGGCCTTAAGTGCTTCGGTTTCTGGCCAAAT
>NZ_AUNJ01000274.1 GCF_000447775.1 Bacteriovorax sp. DB6_IX | reverse complement strand
AATGAATGAATATATAAGAATTAGTATTGGGACAAAAGAGGAAATGAAACACTTTTATGAAGCCATGGATGCGGTACTACCAGAATACGATAAGAAATTTGGTAGAGCTTAATTAGTAAAGATTACGAGGAAACAATATGAAAATTTGTCGCTACATTCACAATAATTCAGCAAGACCAGAGGCCCGCATGGGAATTCTTACTGAAGATGGAAAAATCATCGATCCAAACTATGTTTGGGCCTGTGATTATGAAAGAGAGGGAAAGTTTAATTTCTGGGAAAGAGCTAACTATACTTGCCCTTCAAGCCTATCTCAAATTCTGAGACTTAAGGAAGACCCAATTGATTTTCTCAGTGAATGTTACGGACTCTATCTCTTCTTAGAAAAAGTTGGTGACCTAGAGCTTAGAGATGGTACTCCTATTGCTTTTGAGTTTGAAAACTCTAGTGAAGTTAAACTCTCATCACCTATCGATCAAATCACAACATATAGAGACTTTTATGCTCACGAAAAGCACGTAGCTAAAGGGTTTGAAAAACGCAATGAACCAATCCCACAAGCTTGGTATGAAATCCCTGCATATTACAAAGGTCCAACTCATGGCTTCATTGGACCAGAGGAAGAAGTTCTCTGGCCTAAATATACAGATATTCTCGATTACGAACTTGAGCTAGGGATGATTGTTGGTAAAGAAGGGAAAAATATTAGAGAAGAAGATGCTCACGAGCATATCTTTGGTTTCACAATCCTTAATGATATCTCAGCTCGTGATATCCAAAAGAAGGAAATGGCAGTAAGACTTGGACCAGCAAAAGGTAAAGACTTCTGTTCTGTTATTGGACCAGTGATTACAACTTTTGATGAGTTTGACTTCAAAGAGCCCGACCTCAAAATGACGGCAAAAATAAATGGTGAACTCTGGTCACAAGGCAAATCAGGTGACTCACACTTCAGCTGGGCACAAATGATCACTCACGTTTCTCAAGATGAGTGGGTTCTTCCTGGAGACTTCTTTGGAAGTGGTACCGTTGGAACAGGATGTGGACTTGAGTTAGATAAATGGATTCAGCAAGGTGATGAAATTGAATTAGAAATTGAATCTATTGGAAAATTAAAGAATACAATTGGACATAAAGGTAACTAAATATGGAAAACTTTAGAGCAAGTGGAACTCATACCAAACAGGCCCATGTTGATATTCCAGAGGGACTATATGAAGAAGAGCACGGAAGAAAAGGCTTCTTTGGAAGAGTAAGTCAACTTTATCATGAAAACCCTCCTGTAAATTGGACTAATATCGATGGTGACTTAAAACCAAGATGTCTTCCAACTCTTTTTGAGCACCCAGAGACTCAAGACACTCTCCAAGAGGTCTTAAAAAATAATGACTGTATCGTTAGCCTAGGAACACTTACTAAAGACTTTCAATATTTTTATCGTAATGCTGATTATGATGAGCTTTACTTCATTCATGATGGTTCCGGTAGATTAGAAACAACTTACGGACACCTCGAATTCAAAAGAGGTGACTATATTGTAATGCCTAGAGGTACGACTTATAAATTCTTTGTAAGTGAAAGAACAAAACTACTACAAATTGAGTCAAACTCTGAATATGAAGAACCATCAAGAGGTATTCTTGGTCCTAATGCTCTTTATGACCAAACAGCGAAGGTTATCCCAGAAGCTCAAGTAGGTTCCGAAAATAACTTAAGTGAATATATTGTTAAAATAAAAAGACTAGGAAAGATTACAGAAGTTTCTTATCCATTCAACCCCCTTGATGTCAAAGGGTGGAAAGGTTCTGTCTATCCTTGGAAACTTTCAATCTATGACTATTGTCCAATCATGAGCCACAGATATCATATTCCTCCTTCGGGTCATACAACATTTGTAGCAAAGAACTTTGTTATTTGCTCTTTTGTCGAAAGGCCTCTTGAAGACAAGAAACACAAAGTGCTAAAGGTTCCTTTCTATCACTCAAATATTGATTATGATGAGGTTCTCTTCTATCACCAAGGTAACTTTTTTAGTCGCGACAATATTGATGCAGGAGCCCTGACATTTCACCCACAAGGAATTCATCACGGTCCACACCCAAAGGCTTTTGAGGCCGGAGACGACAAACTTTATACTGATGAGTACGCTGTTATGATCGATACTCGTTACCCATTAAATCCAACTGAGTGGTTTTCAAAAGTTGAGAACAAAGACTACTGGAAGAGTTGGATGTAAAAGGAGATAAAATGCTTAGCTTTGATACAAATGGTGACTTTAAAGATAATTATAAATTTCTAATTGGCTCAATCCTACCAAGACCAATTGCTGTAGTTTCAACACTCAATGAAGATGGCTCAAATAATGTTGCTCCATTCTCATTCTTTACTGCCGTAAGCGCAAAGCCAATGATTGTTGCTTTTAGCCCAATGATTAAGAGCTCTAATGGTGAACTTAAAGATACTCCAAGAAATATTCTAAGAGAGAAAGAATTTGTTGTTAACTTTGTCACAGAAGAAACTCTTGATAAGATCAACATGACTTCGACGGAACTTCCATACGGTGAAGATGAATTCAAGTATGCTGGTTTAACTCCTCTTGAATCTGAAGTCGTCAAGGCCAGAAGAATAAAAGAAAGCCCTATTCATTTTGAATGTATTTTCAGAGATCGACTCAGTTACGGAGATGATCCTGGATGTGGTCAGATCATTACTGGTGAAGTTAAGAAAATCCATGTAAATGAAGACATCTACGAAGGTGGTAGAATCAATACAGACCTATTCAAACCAGTTGGAAGAGGTGCTGGAAATGATTGGATTTTATGTACAGATAGAATTCAAAGAGAAAGACTAATGGGCGCGCAGATTCAGAAGTAATCTACGCCGCCGCTTTTATTTCCTTTATAACTTGGCCAATTTTCATTTTTAGGTCTTCGATCTTAAATGGCTTGGCCAAGAAATGATTCGTATGATTTCTTGCCTCACCGATAACATCGGCCGTTAATGATCCCGAAATAATAATGACCTTAGAATGACATAGATCCTCATCAGAAATATAACTCAAGACCTCCATTCCATCCTTCTTAGGCATGGCAAGATCTAGAATAACAATATCGAAAGACTGATTCGTCAGCTTCCTCATAGCGTCGATCCCATCATACGCAGGAATTACTGTCTTAAAGACGTTAAAACTCTTTAAGGACTCAGTTATAAGGTCTGTGAGACTCTTCTCATCATCTACAACCAATACACTTAAACTCATTTCCTCTCCATCAAGAAATAAATACTATTGAAAACAGTTTTGATTCTTTTAAGATGTTACGGTGAAATGTGAATATTTATGAAGTAAAATAAAACTTAATTTTTTAGAGATGTGTGATTTCAGGATGTTACCCCCACAAATTATAGACATTGTAGGGGTAACTATAAGATTAAAAATTATTTAATTTTTAGATCTGCTGCCAACTTTTCGAAAGTTTTTTCTTCACGGATAGCATACATAAGATTTCCTTTCATCTTTTCATCTTTTCCGTAAAATTCTTTAACTTGTTCAGCTGAAAGTCCTGAAAGCTTAGCAGACTCTTCAATCTTAGCGTCGAAGTCTGCATCAGTTGCTTCAACTTCGTATTTCTTAGCTAGGAAGTCTAGAATAAGACCAGACTTAACTTGGAAAGTTGCTTTAGTTGTTAGGTCTTCAGTCCACTTAGAGAAGTATTCTGATAGCATCTCTTCAGTGAAACCTTGAGCTTTAAGGTTATTTGCAAGATCTTGCTTTAAGAAGTTTTCTTGTTGAGCAACCATTGCTTGTGGTACTTCAAAAGAGTTTTCTTCAATTAGCTTCTCAAGGATTTCTTGGTTAAGTTTTTCTTGAGACTGTCTTTCTTTTTGTTGAGTAAGGTTTGCCTTAGTCTTCTCTTGGAAATCTGCAATTGACTCAAATCCCATTTCTTTTGCTAGTTCGTCTGTGAATTCTGGAAGAACTTGCTCTTTAATTTCTAGAAGCTCAACATGGAATTTAACTTTAGCATCTTTAAGTTCTTCAACGTGGTAAGAATCAGGGAAAGTTAACTCAAGAGTCTTCTTCTCACCTTTTGTCATACCAATCATTCCATCTTCAAAACCTGGGATGAATTGTCCTGAACCAATTTCAAGAAGGTATTCTTCACCTTTCATATTTTCTGGCTTTTCACCATCTTCTTTCTCACCTTCAAAGTTGAATACAGCGTGGTGACCTTTAGCAAGTTTTGCTTTTTCGTCTTCAAGCTCTTTCATCTCTGCTCTTGGAGCAAGGTAGTTCTTCTTAACATCTTCAACGTCTTGATCAGTAACTTCTACTTTATCCTTAGAGAAAGAAAGTTTTGAGTAATCTTTAAGTTCGATTTCTGGGAAAGTTTCAACTAGTGCGTCGAAGCTCACAGACTCACCATCTTTGTAATCAACGTTTTGGAATGATGGGTAACCCACAACTCTAACGTTTTCTTTGTCTACTGCTGCAAAGAACTCTTTTTGAACAAAGCTATTTAATGCATCAGATTCAACTTGTGGGCGGTAAAGCTTTTCAACCATAGCAAGTGGAGCTTTTCCTTTTCTAAATCCCTTAATATTTACAGATTTTTGTTTTTCTTTTAGAGCAACTTTGATTTGTTCACTTAAATCTAAGTTATCAAATGAGAAAATAAATTTCTTCGTGCATCCATTAACTTCTTCAACTTTGTAACTCATTACACAATCCTTCTTTGTTTATACATTGCATCAATTAAAAAAATAATTGCCATCGAAATTATCGAGAATATCCCCGAAAGTCAATGAATAGACGTATTTCCTAGAGGGAAATGAGGCTAATATTCAACCTTGAAAAGATATAATCCTTGAGGTGGTGCAGTGGGTGCAATTTTTTGATCTAGCTTTGAGTCAAAGGCATTCTGAAGTTGTTCAATCTCAACTCTCCCCCTAGCGACGGCCCAAATAGAGGACATTATCAGTCGCACCATCTGTTTTAAGAAACCATTACCAGAGATAATTAAGACATAGGTATTTTCTGGAAAAAGAGAATGATTCTCCGGACAAACTTTTTCAACTCGACACTCTGTTACCTTTCTTACTGTCGTCTTAACCGGCGTCCCCACAGTATGAAAATTAACAAAGTCCTTTTCACCAATAAAAACTTGGCAAGCTTCATTGGCCTTTTCCAAATCAATTTCGAAATCTAGATAAGTCAAAAGCTCGGCCATATGAGGTAACTGATACTTTTCAGTAGAAAAGTAATACTTATAAGTTTTTGACTTAGCATCAAAGACTGGCTGGAATTGATCAGAGCTTTCTTCAATTTGAGTGACTTTGATCTGCTCAGGCAACAAACCATTTAAGGCCCTCTGAAGTCTTTGTACTTCCATAAACTTTGGCATAGCAATGCGAATAGTTTGCCCAATAGAGTGAACTCCGGCATCTGTTCGACCCGAGCCAATGACATGTACATCATCAGAAGAACTGAGTTTTTTAAGAACTTTCTCTAACTCACCCTGAATAGATTTCTGGTCAGGTTGTTTCTGCCAACCATAGAATGAAGTCCCTTTATACTGAACAATTGCCTTATAATAATTCAAACTTAAATCCAACACCGATTGAAGTTCCACTTATCTCTAAGTCTTCTTTCTTAAAGTTAGATAGCTGCATCGTTCTTCCAATAAATGAAAGACTAAGGTCTGAAACTTCACTATTGTTTTTGAGGTAGTTTCCGTATGAAGAAAATATCTGAGATAATGAGATGTCTAAACTTGCTTGAGCAGCATAACCTGTTCCCATTTGTCTTAGATCCTTATCATCTGCTCCTTCTTCCCTATCACTTCTATTTTGTAAAATAGCCGCAACACTAGGTCCTCCGGCCAATGATAACCCGACATAGCGTCCAAGATGAATCTTGGTACCAAGCATGAAATCAATAGGAATAACCCAAAAATTGATAGTTGTTCTTGATTCTGAATTATCGTCAGAGAAAAGACCTTTTCCAGTATTATATGAAAATCCCGCATCCAACTGGAAAAATAAGTCTGCAAAACCACGATAGAAATTTCTTCTATAATTCATCATCAGATAACCGGCTTGAGTTGAATCTGCTGAATCGGAATCAAACGTTCTATTGAAGAGATTGTCCGCATCTTTATAATCATAGGTATCCATATAATATGAAAATCCCCATGCAGACTTAGACTTCTTATGAAGTTTCTTTACAATCTCATCGTTTGAAAATTCTTGATAGTTACTATTATCTTGATCAATAAATGCTGACTGTCCCTGGATTGAATTTGTCCAAGAATCATTTGAAGAACCCGGCGCCGGGATATTCCCTTTAGAGTCTTTTACACTTAATGCTTTATCCTTATGAGTTCCACTTAGAAATGGTGTCTCTTCAGATTCTTCCTTTTGATTTTCATAAGGAGAATCTGTTATCTGACCACTTAAATTCTGAGCAGTGTCGGCCATAGTAAAGTTCATGGCCATTAGCAGAGATAAAACTTTAAGGCTATTCTTCATCTTCTTCCTTCCAATCAAAAATTGTTGCCAATTCTTTTCTGTGAGCAAAATCGTATACTAAACATGATAGAACATATAGTGTAGTAACGCCAAGTATCATCACCTGCTCATGAACCAGAATGAGAGTAAAAGTTAGAAATATAATCGCTAAGACCTTTCTCTTATTCTTCTTAACAAACTCAGAGTTTTTAAAAGAAGCAAAAGGAATATTTGAAATCATCAAAAACCCGTAGGCAACCGCATAGAATGCGGCAATATATTTTGCCCATGGTCCTAGAGTAAACTCTGTCGAAAAGAGGACAAACCCGATGACAGCTAAAGCTGCACCTGGAATTGGTAAACCTTGAAAATAATCTGACGTGACTCTATCGATATTAGCATTAAATCTAGCTAATCTCAGAGCTCCACAAAGGAGATAGATAAAAGGGATAATCACCCCAATTCTTCCCAAGTCCTGAAAAAATCTTAAGTAAAGCAAAAGTGCCGGTGCCATTCCAAAAGAAATAACATCACTGATTGAGTCAAACTGCTCACCAAACGAAGACTGAGTTCCTGTAAGTCTCGCAACTCTCCCATCGACACTATCAAAAATGGCTCCTAATAAAAGGATCATTGATCCCATATAGAACTGTCCTTTCATCGCAAAAACGATCGAAGCAAAACCACAGGCCATATTAAGTGCAGTGAACGTATTTGGTAAAAAGAACGCAATTTTCTTTGGTCCTTGAATAATCATTTTAATCCTCTTCTACAAATCGAGCGACAATCGCTTCAGTAGCAATAACTTTATCGCCTTCTTTAACAACAACTTCACAATCTTGTGGGAGTAATAGTTTTACATAGCCCCCAAAAGGAAAGTAACCAATATTAACTTGTCTTCTTCCTCTATCTCCCGGAAGAACAATGAGCTCAGGTAAACGACCTGTCACAAATCTTATAAATTGCATCGAGATTGTTCTTCCCTTTTTGTCTGAAAGTTCAAGAACAGTCCCCTTGTCATCACAAATATCTTTTGGAGTAGAAAATCTAAAAGATGAGAAATCAGAGTGAAAAGTTAGATTCTTTATCTCTGATGTAGAAGGAAGATAAATTCCCTCTTCTTGAAGC
>NZ_AUNJ01000273.1 GCF_000447775.1 Bacteriovorax sp. DB6_IX | reverse complement strand
GGTCTTAGAGCAAAGATTTGGTTCATGCATGCTGATCTTACAAGTAAGCTGCCAATCACTGATAATGTAGATGGTGTTGATGTATCATCTTACTATGGTGCGAATCTAAGATTTTTCTTCTAGAATAAATTCAGTTGATTAAGGACTTCTAGAGTCAGATATTAACTATCTGCGTAAAAACTTTCCTAGTTTAGAACTCATTCGAAATTCTATAAAATGTTGATATGACACATTAATCAAAGGAATGAGAATGAGACACTTTATGAAAAAGCTTTCTCTATGTTTAGCTATTGGAGCAGTTTGTGCCCCAGCTATGGCCTATAACATTGTAGAAAGAGCAACGCTTGTAGATGACAGATTTAAGACACTAGAGCTAACAAGAGCAATCGGACACGATTTCTTCTTTAACCTCTCAGCAACTTACTCACCAGACACTCTTGATATGACGGATGACTTCGATCGTATTGATGCAATCGATACAGGGAGTGAGACTCAGGATATCCAAGAGGCAACAGATATCATGAGAACATATTTTGATAAGGAACAAATCCTAAGAGCTAATCTTGGACTAGGATTTCCTCTTCCTTCATTTACAGCTTTTAATACTAAGATTAAGCCAAACTTTAGAGTTGATGCTGGTATCTTTGCCATGCTTACTCCAAAGAGTGATACAGTTTCACTAACAAAGCTAATTGCAAACCTAGACCAGGTTCCGGCAAATATTAGAACTCAACTTGATAGCTGTCTAACAGCTGCTATCGCTGCGCCTCTTGCAAATGGTTCTGACCTTATTGCTTACTGTGTTGGGCGTGGAGATATCACTCAAGCTCAAGCTGATCAAATTAAAGATACTTATGGTATTACAGAAATTCCATTTAACTCAAGTTATGCCAACACTGAAGTTGATGCTGTTGCCGTTGATATTTACGCTAAGGCCGAAGTTAAGGCCGGTTTTTTTAATACATATAAGTATGATGAGCACTTCTTTGGTGATTTCAACCTTTACGCTCTTGGAAGACTAGATATTAAGAAGACTGCTGATGCCATCTTACTTGTTTCTGGTGGTGGGGCAACTGATGAGTTTGCAGAAAACACACTTGTGAACATGGTAACAGACTTTATGTTTGGTTATAGGAACTCGAACTACTCAGTGAAAGCTGGTTTTGAGGAGTTAAAGCTTGCTGAGATGAGTAAGGAAGACGATGCAGATCTTAACTTTGGTGACTCTGCTCTATTTAGACTACACGGACAAGCAGATTATCAACTTTCTGTATTTAAGCTTTCTCCGTACGCAGGTTTCCACACAAGAAGTGGATACGGAATTGGTGATGCTTACTACCTAGGTGCTGATTGGGGTGTCTTTGTTTGGAATGATAGACTAGGTCTTAACATTAAAACACAACTTGATAAAGAGCATATTACTCTAGGTCTTAGAGCAAAGATTTGGTTCATGCATGCTGATCTTACAAGTAAGCTGCCAATCACTGATAATGTAGATGGTGTTGATGTATCATCTTACTATGGTGCGAATCTAAGATTTTTCTTCTAGAATAAATTCTTTGATAGTATAATTAGATTATCTATAGAGGGGAGGCCATGGCCTTCCCTTTTTATTTTGAGGTAGCTATGTCTGTAATGAAAGACTTAAAGAAAATTGCTCTTGTCGCACACGATGCTAAGAAATCGGAGTTGATGGAGTGGGTAAGAGATAATATTGAGCTTTTAAAAGAGCATCAAATTTATGCGACAGGGACAACTGGGCTCAAGATAGAAAAAGAAATCGGTATCAATGTCATCAAGTTCAAGAGTGGGCCACTCGGAGGTGATCAGCAAATAGGCTCTGCTATTGTTGAGGAAAAGCTGGATGTTCTTATTTTCTTTTGGGACCCTCTTTCAAGTCAGCCTCATGATCCCGATGTTAAGGCCCTACTACGAGTAGCCGCGCTTTGGAATGCTGCGGTTGCATGCAATAAGACTTCTGCGGATTTTATTTTGCAAAGTCCTCTTATGAAGCAGTCTTATCGTCGCGACTTAAAGCATATTCTTCAATATACTAAAGATCGTACTGTTTAGTTACTTGGTTGTTGAGCAGCTGGCCCCACCTAGGACACAGAATTGTGCACAGAACTTATGATTGAGTTGTACTCTCTTTTTTGAATTTTTTAAAGTGTGACCCATATCAAATTGTTCATCATAAGCTAGTAAAGTACATGGCATCACTATAGGCCTTTCATGCTCTTTCTTTTTAACAATCATTCGCTCACTGGCACACATTTGTTGATCTGGGGACTTTGAGAGGATATCCCAGCACTTTGTTGTGATCTCTGGAACGTCTTTATTGAGATCCATCTCAGGAAAGACGACAAGCTTACCATTTAGATCAAGATTGATTTGGTTGTCCTTTAATAACTCTTTGTAGCCGTTGAGTCCTTCTTCAAAACTCTCTTCTTTTAAGTGACGACCGGCAATTGAAATATTAAATCCCAACTCTACGAACTCGCGAATATTTTGGAGCGTTTTTTCAAATGTTTTTGGTCCTCGCTCTTTCTCATGTATTTGTCTTGTAAAGTGATCGAGTGAGATTCTTAGATGCAACTTATCTGCGTAGTTATTCTTAAGTGCGATTAATTCGCTCTTTCTTCTGTTTATGACATTGTAGGCATTACTGAGAACGAGGACCTCAAAATCTCTTTTGAGCACTTGTTCGATGATGCCCATAATTTCAGGATTGAGAAAGGGCTCTCCTCCTGTCAGTCCAATTAGTTCTACTGGCCAGCTATTTTCTTTGACTTCTTGCAGATAGGGAATGACTTCATTTTCTTTAATATAGCTAAGCCTGTCGTTAGTTGGTGTTGATTCTATATAACAATTTTCACAACTCAGGTTACAGCGACTTCCGGTATTGAACCAAAGTGTTCTTAGCTCTATTAAGTCAACAAAGGCCCTTTCACTTCCATCATTGGTAATAAAGGGGTCACTAAACTTTTTGATTATATCCTTAGTCATATTCTTCCCTTACATGAATTTAATATTTGGAATTTAAATTTAATCCTCGCTCATAAATCTTATTCATTCTCTCATCGTTTACTCCGAGATGGTAAGCAATTTTGAGAATTTGATTTAAGAGAATTTGTTTAAGTAGTCCATTCTTATTAAAGCGTACACTTGAGGTCGTGCTAAAACTTTTGCAAAGAAAAGCAGGTGAGTGTTTTCTCAGTTTTTCACATATTGCTGTATCTTCAAATATTGAGAGATTTGGGAAGCCCTGTATATTTTCAAATAATTCCCTCTTAATAAAAAGACAGTGATCAAGATAGTAGATTTGTGAGAACTTTCCGCGAATATTATTTGAGTACCATGATGTAAAGTCTAAGAGTCTATTTCTCTTATCAAAGCGATGGGTAAAGGCACCCCATTGAAGCTCTTTCTTATTGATTGTTCGTGTAAGCTGCTCTATTGCTGACTTTTCTAAAAAGCTTCTCGGGTGAATAAAAACAAAGAATTGTGCTGTCGTTGCCGAGGCCGCAAAATTCATTTTTTCAGCACGAGAATTTGTCTCTTTCTGTAAGACTTGAATCTTATTATTTTTAAGCTCTAGCAAGTTGCCTGAGTTGACCAGAATGAACTCATAGTCTGTCTGCTGGTGCCAATTGATAACTTTGGCGAGTTGCGGCGAAATTTGGCCATCTTTAATGGGAGAAATCAAACATATCTTCATGGCAGAGGGATTATTCCTTATTTTTTGACCTTTTGATGTGTCTTAGTTTACCATAATATCAAGACTTTATATTAACTTAAAAATGGATTTCTATGGAAGTTGCACAGCAGGCCCAAGAGTATTGGAATAATTTTAAATCTAGCGAAGGTATCGATCACGACAATTACAATATAAGTATGTTTGGCGGACCTGATATTGCTGATCAACTTTGTGAGCTCATCGTGAGTGGAGAGAAGACGGCCGGCTCTAGTCTTGTCAAAGACTTTGAGATGGCGGGAGACCCTCTTCCAAAGGCCGGTGATTTCCACGTTGTGATTAACTCTGAGAAAGAGCCAGTTTGTATTATTAAAATTACAGATACTGAAAAGCATATGTTCTATGATGTGCCTGAGTCTGTTGCGGCCGCTGAAGGTGAGGGCGATAAGTCTCTTGCGCATTGGCAAAATGTCCATGAAGACTTCTTTTCTTTTTTTCTGGAAGAGTTAGAGATTGATAGTCTTGAAAATGCAGAAGTGATTACAGAACATTTTGAAGTTGTTTTCAAATAGGTTTAAAGGTTTAAATAATGAGTAAGAAAAAGAAGAACTACCATAAGAAGAATAAGAATCAACAAGTACAGCAGGATGTGAAGACAAAGAGTTCTTTGAATCTCTATATTTTGATTGGAATGATTGTTGTTGGTGCAGCTTCTATCATTTATCTCTCTTCTAAGTAAGAGCATAACTTAAACTAAGAGGCGGCAAGCTTATTTGGTACCGTCTCTTGTGAATTAATATTGTCATCTTCAATATAGCGGTCACACCAACTTGCAATAATATTGGCCACATACTCTGTGTCTTGGGCTTTCGTTAATAAATGATCCGCACCGGAGAGTGAGATAAAGCTCTTTGGGTGTCTGGCATGGGTGTAAATATCTTTGGCATTTTCAATCTCAACAGTTTCATCTTCAGGTGAGTGAAAGATTAATAGGGCCTTTCTCATTCTCTGCACTTTTTCTAAAACTTTGTGAGATTTAATATCCTCTAGAAATTGTTTCTTTATTGTAAAAGGCCTGCCGCCAATTTCAACTTCACTTTCTCCGCAATTTTCTATTTTCTCGAGATGACCTTTGAATAGGTGGGTGAGGTGAACTGTCGAGCTTGGGGCCCCTATTGTAATGACGGCCTTAATATTTTGTAGCTCACTTGCCAATGTGAGAACTGCGGCACCTCCTAAGCTGTGACCAATTAATATCTGAGGGGCGCTATATTCTCTTTCAAGTTGTTGGTAAGCACTTTTTAAGTCTCTAAGATTGGAGCTGAAATTTGTTTCTGAAAAATCACCCTCACTGGCTCCTAGTCCCGTAAAGTCAAAACGAAGCACAGCAAAGCCATGCTCTCTGAGAGTTCGTGAGATTCTCCTATTGGCGCTGAAGTCTTTATTACCTGTAAAGCAATGAACAAAAATAGCAAAGGCCTTAGGAGGGCAATCCGGTAGCTCTAGTTTCCCTGAGAGTTCTCTTCCATCAGGATTATGAAATGTGTAGGGTATAGTCTTTGCCATGAATCAGTTCTCCCTCTTTATTTTATCATTTTTCTAAAATTTTCCGCCATTTTTGTTGACCAATTGTTTGCATGTGTTAAATTTAGTATGATTTATCAAACTTATGGAGTTTCTATGAAATTATTTAGCTATATTGCTGTTTTCTCACTAGTTTTAGTATCTTGTTCATCTTCTCACAAAGAAGAGGCGATGAAATTGAATAAGATGGTTGATGGCTATGATAAAGAGGCCAGATCTCTAATCACTAATAATAGAGATAAGAAAAGTAACGAGCTGCTACTTAAAAGTGCAAAATCTCTGATTTCTCAAGCTGGGCCAATCCTTCTTGCTTATTCTAAGAAGTACCCACAATGTGAGGGGTTCTTAAAAGGTGTTATTGATTCTGCTGATAAAATGCAGGCGCTAAGTCTTCATCAAATTGAAAAGCAATATCATGATGGAGAGGCCCTACCAAAGTCTGATGAGGTTTGTTTTGAAGCAAAAGAACTTATTGTTCACCCTGCTACTGTTGTCATCATTTCAAAGAAGAAAAGGCTTAAAAAAGGTGATAGAAGACAAATTAATGATGAGATTTCAGAGGTTCTTGGACACCTAGAAATGTTCAAAGAATCTATCTAATGTTTAATTAGTCATACAAGATATAGGGAGCTCAAAGCTCCCTTTTTTGTTTCAATTTTACTCATTCATTGAGATAATTAATTTTTATATAATTTAAATTAAAGGAAATCATATGAAAGGATCTCAAAAAGTTATTGATCAACTAAACTTTCTTCTTACGGGGGAAATGACATCTATGGATCTCTACTTCCTTCATTCTCGTATGTATAAGGATTGGGGATTTGGGAAACTCTATGATCGTATCAATCATGAGATGGATGATGAAAAAGAACATGCTTCAATGCTAATTGAAAGAATCATCTTCTTAGGAGGGGCACCTTGTCTTTCTAAGAGAGATGCTTATGAAGTTCATGATAATGTGACTGATATGCTTAAGCAATCACTTGAGTTTGAGTATGATGTCGCTAAGAACCTTAAGGCCGCAATTAGAGTGTGTGAAAGCGAAGATGATTTTGTTTCAAGAGATATCTTAAAGAAACTTCTTGTCGATACAGAAGATGATCATATTGATTGGTTGGAAACTCAGATCGGTCTTATTGAAAAAATCGGTCTTGCAAATTATCTTCAGTCTCAGGCCGGTGCTGCTTCTGACGAATCAACGACTGGACACTAAAAAAAGTTCTAATACCTTTTATAATACCGAGAAGGTTGAGTGCATAGATTCTAAGAACACTCGGCCTTCTTTTTTCTCACTAATTCCACAAAGCATTTCAAAATACCAAAAGCGTTTGTATTACCGATCACAAGTAAGTAGATGAGAAAGGCAATTCTTTGAAAAAATCCAAAGTGTTTGAGAATAACGTAGGTGTAATTTCGGGCATTGTTGATTGCGACTTTATTTGGAATAAAGTGTGAGTGGTTACTATCATGTAAGAGTTCTAATTTTGGGCTAAAGAGAAATTTTCCATGTTTAGACATTGCAAGGCAGATGTCTAGTTCCCAATGAGAGCCGTTTCCCTCTCTTATATCACTTTGCAACTCTTCATCGAGCATGGGAACATACTTTCTCCAAAAAGACATATTGACACCTTTTAGGACATCGACATCTAATTGATCTATAACTTCATGATGATGGTTTCCTATCATCTTGCCATACCAACTAACTTTACCAATCTTATCTACGACTCTTCGGTAGTTCTTGTGAAGGTCTTGGAAGATAACGTCTGGTCCACCAACTCCAATATATTCTGGATTCTTTGTTAGGAGCTCTTCTATATTTTCTAACCAGTTTGGGGGAGTGTAGGCGTCGTCATCGAGAAAGACAAAGAATATCTTCTTTGACTCTTTTAAGGCCGGCATTTTCTGCATGAATAACACCCGCTCTTTCCACATGAATTGCTATAATAGGAAGTTTATTTTGAAATTCTTTAATAATCTCTTGGGTTTCACTATCTTCAATTCTAGAGACAAGGTAGAGCTGATCAGCGGCCCTTGTTTGTTTCTCAAGATGTTTGAGGCATTTTCTAAATTTCTCTGGTCTCTTCCACGTTGGAATGAGCACGGCCATGGTATTTTTTGACATAATTCATTTTCCTAAGCCTTTGATATTAATGCAAGGGGGCACAAATGAATTGCCAAAGTGGAAAGGGGTTTCATATGATGCATTCATAAAATATCTCGGAAATAACTTATGAAAAAAAATCGCGATAATCCTTACTCTTTTCATTTATCATTCAGTGGCCATGGCCTCAATGATTCCTCAAAATGACCTCTATATTGGTGTTGAACAGAAGTCTAATAGTCAGATATCTGAAACAGAATTTCATGAGATTATCGATTTGTTAGAGGGGAGTTATCGCTCATTTATAGAGGGGCTTGGGGTTCAGTTTACGGTTGAAAGAGATTGGCATGATGGTGTAGTCAATGCGAAGGCCTGGAAAAGAGACGGCCACTACTTTTTTAAAATGTATGGCGGACTTGCTCGTTTTGAGACTATGACTGCAGATAGCTTTACCCTTGTTGGGTGTCATGAATTAGGGCACCTTATTGGTGGAGCCCCAACGATTAAACCTTTTAATATAGCAAGCTCTGAAGGTCAGGCCGATTACTTTTCAACTTCAAGATGTTTCAAGAAAATTATTAAAGGCCAAGATCATAAGAAGATTATGGGGGAGCAAGCAGTTGATCCCTATGCTCTTGATCAGTGTGGAAAGAGCTTTAACGAGAAAACTGAAAGTTATGAGATTTGTCTTAGAACATCTTTAGCTAATAGAGCGATGGCCCTAACTTTTGCTTCACTATCTGGTCTTGATCAAGTTCCTGCTTTTGATACCCCAGATCCTTACGTGAGAATGTTTATTATCTTCAATGGTTATCCAAATCCACAATGCCGATTAGACACTCTCTTTGCAGGCTCTCTATGTAACCTCGGTAAGCAAGCGGCTTCAATGCCTGATTTAGAAAAGTATAATCAAGGTTTCTGCTCAAAATTTAATGGGCATGAAAGAGGATTGAGACCACTTTGTTGGTATGTTCCAAGATCAGATGAAGACCAGCAGAGTAAAACAAGAGATTAGTTGAGGTTATATTTTCTCAGCTCTGTCTTCATTTGTTT
>NZ_AUNJ01000272.1 GCF_000447775.1 Bacteriovorax sp. DB6_IX | reverse complement strand
ATCTAGGGAGCAAATTCTAGTTCATCACCTTGAAACTCATTGGCATTGTCAGGTGGAACAAGATCTTCATGCATTAAAACCAGAACGCGATATTTCACATAATAATCCTATGTTTTCCTTCCTTGAAAAACTTCTTTGCGTGAGTTCTAACAAGACCTTCAAGTCTATGATTTGAACTCTTCTTGATGTAAAGACCCTTCTTCTTGGCAAGTCCTTCAAGATCTTTGAGAGCAGAGGCAACCTGATGATTTTT
>NZ_AUNJ01000271.1 GCF_000447775.1 Bacteriovorax sp. DB6_IX | reverse complement strand
CNGGCTCAACTTCCGTCGTTCCTCTTTTAAATTCAACAAGTCGATTATAGATCGTATGTGCTGAAGCATTATTAGATGTTCCATCAGTTGTTACTTGAGGATTAAACGCTGTTGGCGATCCTTTCCGAACAATAGACAAATGTTTTGTTTGATGATTTCTTGGCGTTACATGACACCAGTGTCGCTACGAGTAGAGTACTCGTCATAAGTGTGTTTATTTTCATTTTGTCTCCGTGCT
>NZ_AUNJ01000270.1 GCF_000447775.1 Bacteriovorax sp. DB6_IX | reverse complement strand
TAACTGCCTTTTTTAAAGGTGGATCTAAAGACGATAAAAAAGTTCTTAAGTACTTCAAAAAAATCTGTAAGTAAGAAAATTAAACTTTAGTTATAAGAGAGACCCTATATGGGTCTCTCTTTCTATACTCACGTGGAGTGAATAATGAAGAAGTGTATTTTTTTAGCGGCCATGATGACTTGTTTTGGAGTCTCTGCCGGAAATATCTCAGGACCAATTGGTCTTCCAGGAGCAAAAACACTACCTAAGGGTGTTAGAAATCTAAGTATTAAGGGTGTCTTTGCCCAAGGTTTAGAGAAGTATGATGGCAAT
>NZ_AUNJ01000269.1 GCF_000447775.1 Bacteriovorax sp. DB6_IX | reverse complement strand
TAAGAACTTAAAATTCTATAAAGGTGAATCGGGAGCAAAGGTTCTTGAGTTTGAGATGGTTACTGATCTCTACACTGTTAAGACTAAGCTTGGAATGAGTGTTATGGACTACTACGATCTACGTTTTGTAGGAGATGCAACTTTCCATTATAAAGATGGTCAAGTGAGAGAAGGGGTCATGAAGATTGAAGTTAATCGTGCTTCAGATGATGACTGGGATTTCTAAGCTAAGTATTTAAATTTACATATCTAAAGAAGAGGGACGTAAGTCCCTCTTTTTCTTT
>NZ_AUNJ01000268.1 GCF_000447775.1 Bacteriovorax sp. DB6_IX | reverse complement strand
TCGACTTGATCACTACTTCTAGATCTTTTACTTGCGGTGAGGCTTTTAAGGATTGGGCCTCTGGGCCTTGAGTCGCGGCTTCTTCTATTTCTTTTTCTGGTAGTTTCCTTTTAATTTCAGAAACTTGTTTCTCGTGTGATTGATTACTTTGTTTGTAAAAGTAGAAGGCGATTAAGAGTATTGGAATGATAAATAATGTTTTCTTCGTCATAATAAAAAAAAAGGGGAGTTAGTAACTCCCCTTATTATAACTTATTTTTATAGATTTGATACAGCTGAATGTTTTGATCCTTTTGGATTACCACTGTTGAAGTTTTTAACGATTTCATCTACAGCAGCTTTTGTCTTAGCATCTAATTTAAATGAAAGAGAGCTTCCATAACCAATCTTGTCTTGGTCGATAAACTTGATTACTTTGTTCAAGTTGTTCTTGAAGTGATAGTCAGGGTGTCTCTTTAGACTCATATTCCCAACAGCATTCTTAAGCTCTGAAATCTCACTCTTTAATGCGCTAATTTTCTTCTTTGTTTTACTATTTTTGAAGAACTTTCCTTCTAAGTCTTTTAGCTCTTCTTCTGCTTTAGTGATTCTTTCCAGTTTCTCTACATCCATAATACGACATGCTTTCTTGATCTGACCTTGGTTATATTTTC
>NZ_AUNJ01000267.1 GCF_000447775.1 Bacteriovorax sp. DB6_IX | reverse complement strand
AAAAGGAATTGGCTCTAGTAGTTACTTCGATGATATGAAGGCCCTATATTGCCAGGATATCAGAGATCTTAAAGCGGAAGACGAGCCTGAGTTAGCGAGTCAGTATAAAGAAGTTTTTAATGAATACTCTGGTGATAAAGAGACAAGATTGATTTCACAATTTGTGGCTCTTATTACTAAGTTTAGTGACTTCAACGTGTGGACAGATAATAAGACAATTCTGACTCAATAT
>NZ_AUNJ01000266.1 GCF_000447775.1 Bacteriovorax sp. DB6_IX | reverse complement strand
TCTTAAGTAATAAGCAGTAGAGACACCTGAAATACCTGAACCAATAATAGCAATTTTCATATTACCTAACCCTCTCAATGAGAAACTCTTCAAATTCTTCGAAGTTATTTAAATAGTGAATAGATTTGATTTTTTTATATTTAGGAAGATCAACGACAGTTGATTTAGAAGTTTTAGACACTCCCCCTAAGACAAGGGTAATCTCATGATCTAAGAGTTGATCCATCTCTTTCAAATAACCAGTAATTTTCTTTTCAAAATCCCACTTATCAGAAGACAATACCCCTAAGACTACGGTTTTTGCCTTTAGTGCATTTAGCGCCTTAGTAAGACAATCAGCGGGATGAGAAGCTCCTAAGTATACTGTAGAAGTCCTATGAATACGACAAAGTACATCAGCGATAAGGATGGAGAGCTCATGGAGATTACCCTCAGGTGTCGCGAGTATCACACTCTGATCTTCATTTCCAAGGTTGGGAAGATTTAAAAGAGCAAGCTGTGCCCTCATAATACTTGAGATGATATGCTCCTGAGAGACACTATACTTTCCCTTTGAAACAAGAATCCCTATCTCTCTCATCACAGGGAGAATCACATGAAAAATAAAGTCCCTGGCACCAAGACTTAGACGCAGATATTCTATTTCTTTAGCAATATTCTCAACACTATAATTTTCGATGAACTCAAATAGATTTTGACAACCACGTTTAATCATAAACGACGACTCATCAATTTCTTGAACTAAATCACTTACGGCCTCTTTGAGATCTTCAAGAGAATGGTCAGAAATCTGCGAAATAGAAAAGCCATGACCAATAAGAAGAACAATTAGCCTAGCACGTGCAAGATCATCTTGAGAATAAAGTCTCTGACCACTAGCTGAGCGCTCGGGAGAAAAGGTCTGATAGCGTCTCTCCCACGTTCTAATGGTATGAGGGAGAACACCACAGGCATTTGAGATAACTTTAATCGAAAGTTTCTTATCCATAGTGTCTCTAGCCTAAAACATAAACAAACCTTGAGCAATGTGATTAGGCCGACAAGACTTAGACAAAACTTAGGCAACTTAGACAAGACTGAACAAATCTTTCTCATAAAAGTGATTTAAAGCTAAGATAGAAGTATGAGTGAAAAAGAGAAATTGAATATATTCTGGTTCCGTAGAGATCTTCGCCTTGAAGATAATCATGGGCTCTTACACGCCTTAAAAGCCGATGAGAAAACGATCCCCATTTTTATCTTTGATTCCAACATCTTAGACAAAATAGAAGACAAGAGTGATAAGCGCGTCTCCTTTATCTACGACAACTTATCAAAACTTCATGAGCAGCTACAAGAGCTAGGTAGCTCCCTCTTAGTTAAGTATGGAAAACCTGTTGATATCTGGAAAGAGCTTATTCAAGACTTTGACATAAGCTGTGTTTATACAAATAAGGACTATGAGCCCTACGCTCTAGAGCGAGATCGTAAAATTGAGCAATTGCTGCACAAGAATCAAATCGAGTTTAGGCCCTATCTCGATCAGTGTATTTTCGATGTCCATGATATTTTAAAAAATGATGGTAAACCCTATACCGTCTATACTCCCTATAAGAGAAAATGGCTCGAAAGATTAGGACCTAAGAATCTTCTCTCCTACAATAATAAGAAGTTCTTTTCTGGTTTCTATCAACATAAGCTTAATATTTTAAAGCTTGAAGATATAGGCTTTAGCTATTCTAATCATGGATTAAAAAGAAAGATCCCTCTTAAGATCATTGAAAACTATGACCAAACAAGGGATTACCCGTATATAAATGGAACAAGCCTACTTGGCGCCCATCTTAGATTCGGAACAGTAAGTATAAGAAAATGTGCACAAGTGGCCTATAATAAGAATGAAACATGGCTAAGCGAGCTCATTTGGCGAGAATTCTTTATGCAAATTCTCTACCACTTTCCCCACGTTCAAACACAACCATTTAAAGAAAAGTATAGTAAAATAAAGTGGAAGAATAATAAGAAAGACTTTGAAAAATGGAAGAATGGTCAAACCGGTTTTCCTCTTGTCGATGCAGGCATGAGAGAGCTCAATCAAACAGGGCACATGCATAACCGAGTCCGCATGCTCGTGGCCAGTTTTCTAGTCAAAGATCTTCTTATCGATTGGCGCTGGGGCGAGAAGTATTTTGCCTCTAAACTCTTAGATTTTGATCTCAGTGCCAATAATGGCAATTGGCAATGGGCCGCGGGAACAGGCTGTGACGCCGCTCCATATTTTAGAATTTTTAGCCCTTCTAATCAGATTAAAAAATTTGATCCAGACTATAAGTATATTAAGAAGTGGGTCCCAGAATATGGAAGCGAAGATTACCCAGAAGAAATGATTGATCACAATATGGCCTATCATAGGGCCATCAAAACATATAAAGAGGCGCTTAGTTAGATCATCAACAAAGAAACTAAAGGAGATCCCATGTTAAATGTGACGATTGCCGGGGCCAGCGGCTTTCTTGGTAAGAATCTCTTAAAAACTCTTAGTCGAGATAAGAACATAAATATAAAAGCTCTTAGTCGCTCCTTTAGAAAAGATGAGAGTGACAATCTCAAATGGCAACAAGCAGACCTCTTCTCTCTTAGTAGCACCACTGATGCCCTTGTCGATACAGATGTGGCCATCTTTCTTGTTCATTCAATGCTTCCGGCCACAAGACTATTTCAAGGAAATTTTCAAGATACAGATCTTATTATCGCGGATAATTTTGTACGGGCCGCCCGTAGAAATAAAGTTAA
>NZ_AUNJ01000265.1 GCF_000447775.1 Bacteriovorax sp. DB6_IX | reverse complement strand
TCGTATTCATATCACCCAACAACTTTTGGGGAGCAGAATTTAAAGTTTCTCTTGGATGGTAAATTTATTCCCGCTCACTTTGAACACTCTTACAAAGAAAGTGTAGAAACTCTTTGTCAGCTTATTCATCCATTATTTAAAGATATCAAAACACATAGAATTCACGGCGACTGCCATAAAGGCAATATCATCCTGCGTGATGATAACCCATTCTTCATCGATTTTGACGAGATGCTAATGGG
>NZ_AUNJ01000264.1 GCF_000447775.1 Bacteriovorax sp. DB6_IX | reverse complement strand
CCTAGTATTGCGAATAACTATATTGGATTTACGCCACGAGTTTTGAAGAGGTTCGAAAACTGTGGTCTTCAATTACCTGAAAAAAAACTGCCAGACTCAATAAGATATAAATACGAGTTGTATATTATAAAAAAGTGTCTAGCAAATATGATTAGAAAAAATATTAAAAATGCAGACTTTCAGAAGTATAGCATTTTTCAACGTTTGATGGGAGAAGACTTAGAGATTACTCTTCGATTCGTTTCTCTCGGGCCTAAGAAAAAAGTAAGACTAGCCTATGTTTCCTTTTGGAATAGATTGAATTGGGAAAATACGGATCAGCTATATAGACCAACTAATCTTTGCCGAACTGAACGTCACAAAAAAGAATGTAAGTTCTGGGAAGAGTATTTTCAAAAGAATGGATGGGATGCACCTTATAGAAAGACAAATTTCCCAGTTGTTCCGAACTCAGAAATTGAAAAACTAGTAAAAGATAAGATTGAGTATATTGATAAGAACTAAAAAGAGCTTTTGAAAGTTCCATTTATTTTTGAGTTCGTTTGTATGGGGAAGATATCTTATACAATCGTTGTTATTGAAGGTCATAAGAGATGAGATTAATACTAGTATTTTTAATATTTACTACTCAAGCTATCACAGCGAAAGAGTATAATCTTGATTTGGGATGGGGAATTTATCCTGATAAAAAGGGGCACTATTTGTACTCTAATTCGAGTCTAATTGTACGTGAATTAGGTAAATATGAAAGTCAAAGAGATGGTATAGGTTATAGTTTATTCGCAAAAAACCATGACCATAATAGTGATTATCCTTGGATTTCTCCTAGAAAATTTAAAACAGTGTTAAAGTCTAAATCAGGAAAGTCCTTTACCATCAATCAAGATGGATTTTTTCATAACGGTAAACTCTTGTGTGGTTATAATGATGAGTACAGAAGTAATGACCCCCTTTATGATAGTAGAATTTTTAATTGGAACTGTGCTCATAAATATGGCTTAGTTTCTTATAAGCAGCAGCTAAGTCCATTAATTGGATTGAAAGTTAGTGATGATAAAGAACCCCATTATTTGTTTGAGGGAGAAAAGTATTATCCGGTTAGTGAATTTGATGGATATATTGTTAAGATTATGGAGGATAGTTATACCGAGATTCGTAAAGAATATCTTCCTTTAATCGACGAATTTGAAAAGTGTTTTAAAAGAGATGATTGTCTCTTTTATAGTGAGAACATAAACAAGAAAAAACTTAGTAAATATATCTGGCCAACTCAGTTGTTTAGTCCAGAAAGTGCAAATAAGTATAAAGGTTTTTCTCCTCGAGTATTAAATTCTTTTGAAAAATGTCAGCTCACTCTTCCTCGTGAAAAACCTTCAGAGAGGTTAATGAGAAAGCTTGAGCTTTATGTTATAGATAACTGTTTAAAGGATTTAATCATTGAAACTTTAAAGTATGCTAAAGTTAGTCAGAGGGAGAATCGCTTTATTTTTCTTGGTCAAGACATAAAATTTGGTTTAGAAATAATCAAAATTAAAGGAACTAAAAAATTTAGATTGTTTCAGATTAATTTTACTGGAGACGTATTGTTTACTGATACAAGTTATTCGTACCGCCCATCTAAACTGTGTAGAACTGAAAGACACAAAGAAGAGTGCAAGTTCTGGGAAGGGTATTTTCAGAAAAATGGCTGGGAATCTTTCTATACAAAAACAAATTTCCCAGTTGTTCCAAACTCAGAAATTGAAAAGCTAGTAAAAGATAAATATGAGTATACTGGTAAGCAGTAAAGAGAGTTCAAAAACTCTCTTATAAATAAATAGTGGATTTCTTTTGTCGGATATGGGGGCTATCGCTCCCATTTTTCATCAATTATTCCGTGTTTCCATCTATTGAAATCTTCTTTAAAATGTTAAAATTAATTCACTTACGCCTATTTTAAAACTCAAGGAAGAATATGAAGAGAATAGTGCTATTCCTATTTCTATTAGGCCTCGTCGGATGCGGAGGGGTTTCACTTATAAGTAGAGGAACAGAAGACCTTTACACTAAAGAGTTCATTGCAAAGATTGAAAGGGCCAAAGGTGTTTTCTCGCAAGGAAATGCGGAGCAGGCCTTAGCTGATTTGAATTTGATTAAAGAAGATCTCTTACTGCCGTCTGAAAGGGCGATGAAGAGGAACCTCATGGGGGTGATTCATTTTGGTAAGGGTGAATTTGAACAAGCCATTTTTCAATTTAATACGGCCCTAACTTCATCGAGTTTGGACCAGAAGTTGACGGCGCAGATTTATTTAAATCTTGCGAGCAGCTATTTTAAATTGGGTGATGTTGATAATACGCTTTCAACACTAATGCTTTGTGATTTTAAGAACCTCAAAGGTAAGGAGTTTCAAAATTATCACAAATTAAGAATTAGTGTTTCAAAGGAGTTGGGGAAGAAGAGGATTGTGACGGAATCACTGATGTGGTTAATGTCTGAAAAGAAGGACCTTGTTTCTTTGAAATCGGCACCAGAGTTTAGTGAGCTTGTTGCTCAGTATTTTGCCATGAATCAGTCTGAAAGGCTGAGAATGGTGAAGGATTTTGGAGCTGATAATAAACTTGTCTCTGGATATCTTACTTACTTAGAAGTTGAGCAACTTCACACTCTTGCTAAAAGAGAAGATGCTGAGGATCTACTTGAGTGGATTGAAGATCAATATGATGACAATCAAGAACTGATGAATCTTGTTGTTAATTTTAAGTCGAGATTGAAGAATTATTCGGCACTAAATCAATTCTCAATTGGGGTGATTCTTCCACTTAGTGGAAAGAAGGCCGTTTTTGGAAGACGTGCTCTCGCTGGGATTGACCATGCTGTGAGACGCTATAATTCAGTAAATCAAAATGCAGAGGGCTTTGTTCCTATTCAACTTCACATCGCCGATAGTGAGGGGAGTGCCATTGTTGGTAAGAACCTTGTGACAGATTTGATTGAAAATAAAAATGTCGCTCTTATTGTTGGAGGACTCTTTTCAACTGAAGCCCTTGCAGAATATGAAGTTTCAAAAAGACTTGGGACATTCTTTATTTCTTTATCACAAATCTATGCTGACAAAGGAATTAAAGACCACCTTCTTGTTGAGATTCCAGGTTCTGTTGAATCACAAGTGTCGGTTCTGTTTTCAGAAGACTTCCTGAATACATTTGGTCGCAACGGGGCCATTATTTATCCTTCTTCTGATAGAGGGATTGCTTATATGGATGAGTTCTGGAGAAAGGCCAATGAGAAAGGTGTAGAAGTTCAAAATATTTACTCATATGACAGAAGTAGCACTGACCACAGAGATACTGTTAAGAGACTACTTGGTCTCAAGTTTACACGTGAGAGACAGGAGGAGCTTGAGATTCTTAAAGAACTTCATGAGCTCGAAGGTGCGACAAGTATTAGAAGAATTCAAACACTGAAACCAGAGATTGATTTTGATTGGACATTTATTCCTTCATTTCCATCTGAGGCACTTCAGCTGATTCCGTCATTTGGATACTTTGATGCATTTGATATCCCACTAATTGGAGATCCGAGTTGGAGATCACAGATTATCTCGAAAGAGAGCTTCAAGCTTGGAAGACTTTACTTTGTTGATAGTGATGTTCCTAAACATGAATCTGATTTCTCAAATAGTTATGAGGCGCGTTATGGGAATAAACCAAGACTTATCGAGATCCTTGGTTATGAGGCCTTTGAAGTGGCCAATAATATCCTGAGAAATGGTCAATATGAAAGTCGTGCGGCCCTTGAGGGGAGTCTGAGATCATTAGCTAATCTAAGAGGCTTAACTGGCTCTTGGAGGCTTGATGACAATGTTTGGATTAAATCTATGAATACGATGAGTCTTTATAGAGGTAAGACTAGTAAGATGAGGATGAAGGAAGTAAAAGCAGAGTAGTCTGCTTTTACTTCTTAGCGTTAATTCTGTTAAGAATTCTCTGCTTCTTCTTAAGTTGATTCTTTTTTCTTTTCATCTTAAGAATTGTCTTTTTTCTTCCCATACCCATGGTTGAATCCTTTTGCAAAGTGATAAAACAGTTCGCCTATACTAGAAAATTTAGGCCAAAATGGCAAGAGGGATGGTGTAATCAAAAAATGTTGTGTGAAAATATTAAAGGTTGTCAAAAAAAATACGTAAATGGTACATTTTACTAGATAATAAGCAAATTGGATGCTGTAAAAAGGGTGTAACGGAATGTGCGCTGCAAAAAAGACTAAGAAAGCTGTGAAGAAAACGGCTAAAAAAACTACTAAAAAAATTGCAAAAAAAACTGCAACTAAAGCTACTAAAAAAGTTGCAAAGAAAACAACAAAGAAAACTGCAAAGAAAACTTCTAAGAAAACTTCTAAGAAAATTTCCGCTTCTAAAGTCAATGGAATCGACTCTGCCTTCGTAGATGATCTTGCCATGGACCAAGCTGGTCTTGTTAAGAAAACAACGAAGAAGATGGCCGCAAACTTAGAGGCAAAACGCGCAGCTCTTAGAGCTCGTAGGATCCACTGGAACGAAGATAAGAAGCAGATCGCAATTGATATGCTTGAGCGTTACACTGGTCATGACTTTGAAGATTTTCAAGAACAAATTATTCTTACAAACTTTCACTATTATATTGAAAGGTTCAATCATCTTCTAGATGACCACCACTATACACAAGGTTCAGCTTTTAAGGCTTCTTCATCGAAGAAAGCAAAAGTAACAATCATTGAGTTTGGTGTAGGTGCAGCTATGGCCGCACTTATTGGTGAGCTACTTTCTGTTGTTCAGCCGAAGGCCGTTCTCTTTTTAGGGATGGCAGGAGCTGTTCACCCATCGCTAAAAGTTGGAGATTTTGTCTTCCAATTGCATCGATTAGAGCAGAAGGTGTGACTGAGCACTTCCTTCCTAAGCAAGTACCAGCTCTTCCAACATTTAAGGTTCAGAAATTTGTTTCTCAAATCTTAGTTGAGCATGGTTACGATTATAGAACTGGAACAATCCACTCTACGGATTATAGGTTCTGGGAATTTGATGAGAGATTTAAAGAAAAGCTTATCGAAGAAAGAGTTATTGCTGTTGAAATGGAAACAGCAGCACTATTTGTTTCTTGCTTCGTAAGTAAAGTTAATATTGGTGCCTTACTTCTTATTTCTGATTGTCCTATGACTAAGGATGGAATCAAAACTAAGAAATCAGCGAAAGGTGTTTTCAAGAACTTCACTGATAGACATATCGAATTAGGGATTGAAGCGATGGCCGACATTGCTGATAGAGGTGAAAACGTAAGACATTACCACTGGTAATTAATAATTATTTTTATATAAAGAGGAACCTGAAATGTTTAAAAAATTCTTTGACTGGTTTTCAAATGATTTAGCAATCGACTTAGGGACAGCAAACTGTCTTGTGTATGCAAAAGATAGAGGGATTATCGTTAACGAGCCATCTGTAGTTGCAGTACACCAAGGTTACAAAGGAACAAGTAAGGTTCTAGCTGTAGGTAAAGAAGCAAAGCAAATGCTTGGTAGAACTCCAGGTTCGATTAAAGCAATTCGTCCAATGAAAGATGGTGTTATTGCTGACTTCGAAGTTACAGGAGCTATGCTTAAGTACTTCATTGGAAAGTCATTAGCAGGTTCAAAACTTGTTAAGCCGAGAATTATCATTTGTATTCCATTTGGAATTACTCAAGTAGAGAAGAGAGCGGTAAAAGAATCAGCTGAGCAAGCTGGTGCTAGAGAAGTTTATCTTATCGAAGAGCCAATGGCCGCGGCAATTGGTGCTGGACTTCCTATTACTGAGCCATCAGGAAATATGATCGTAGATATCGGTGGGGGAACAACTGAAGTTGCTGTTATCTCTCTCGGTGGAATCGTTTACTCTCAATCTGTAAGAGTGGCGGGTGATAAATTTGATGAAGCAATCTCTTCATACATTAAAAAGAAATACTCTCTTCTTATTGGTGAGAGAACTGCTGAAGCAATTAAGATGTCAATTGGTAACGCTTATCCATTTGATGATGAAGTTAAAACATACGAAGTTAAAGGGAGAGACCTAATCGCTGGTGCTCCAAAAATTATCGAAGTAACTTCTGATGAAATCAGAGATGCACTTTCTGATCCTATTTCAGAAGTTGTTGAAGCAATTAAAACTTCACTTGAAAAAACTCCACCAGAACTTGCTGCAGATATCGTTGATAATGGAATTATCCTAGCGGGTGGTGGTTCATTACTTGCTAATCTAGATGTTCTTATCAAAGAGAAAACAGGACTTCCTGTTGCTCTTGCAGAAGATCCATTAACTTCAGTTGTAAGAGGTTGTGGAAAGGCTTTAGAATCAATTGATCTTCTAAAGCAAGTTGCGACACTTTCGTAACAAAGTAAAAAACTAGAGGAGGGTCTTTGACCGTTCATAAGAATTTATTCTTAAAACTTGAGCTCCCTGATATTGAAACAAAACTGAGGGAGCTCCTCTTTTCAAAAAACTCTTTAAAGATTTGGCAGGACGCTGAAAACTTCACCTCTCAAAAACTACATGATGTAGATGAATATTCAGTAAAAATTGACCGTCCAGAATTTGCC
Organism: Bacteriovorax sp. DB6_IX; assembly: GCF_000447775.1. Lineage (GTDB taxonomy): Bacteria > Bdellovibrionota > Bacteriovoracia > Bacteriovoracales > Bacteriovoracaceae > Halobacteriovorax_A. Next base: position 19,665 of record NZ_AUNJ01000264.1, on the reverse strand, counting down.
AATGATGAAGATGTTTATTTCGCCTCATTTTCTTTGAGGGGGATGTGCTATTACTTCAAAGGTAAGTTTGATTTTGAAGAGGGTTGTTTCTTTAGGCCTGAAGGAGATATCTTCAGAGCTGAAAGAAGACAAGAGATCAGATATATGATGTATCCGAGATTTGAGGCCTATCTCTACTTTAGTTTAAATGAAGAGAGTGAAGTCGAAGAAGCGGAGAATGTCATTTCAATAAATAGATTTCAAAGTGCAGAGAAAGCTCTTTTTAAAAGCTTTGAAAAAGAAATGAAGAAAGTGCCAGAGCTTGGAGGGGAGAAAGTCTTAGACCTCTCATCTGGAGGGCTTTCTTTTATTTGTAACGCAGCAGAGCTTAATCTTATAAAACATCTAAGCCTCAATCAGCACTTTTTATCCTTGATGGTAAAAGTCATAACCTAGAAGGGATTGAGATTGTTTATGATGTTGATTATTTGAATGCTCGAATAGAAGCGGCACCACTTAAAAAAGTTGGTCTGAGCTTCAATTCAAATGAAAGCATTGAAAATGTTCTTAATGATTTTGATGACAATTCAATTGTCTTAACATCTTTAGATGAAGAATTTCAGAAGTTTATAGATTCGATGAAGGAATAATGAAAGGGATACTAGCTTTATTACTACTTACAAGCTGTTCTTTTTTAGGAGTTAAAAAAGACTCCTTGAAAGCAGATAAGGCCTTCTATGTTCAGGTAGAAGAAAATGGTAACTTCTTTTCTACAAGAGAAAGTGGTTTCTCACCTAATGCAAAGTTTATTGTAAAAAAGAGTGTGAGAGTTGATCCCGCTTCAGAACTATACCTTGAAAAAGTTATTACGATATCAAGTAAGAAGAATCTCAATCCAAAAGTTACGATCCTAAATCCAGAACAATCAGAAGCTATTTATTATCTTAACGGTAAGAAATATACATCTCGCATGAATCTAATAACAAAGAAGAATCAGCTAATTGTTCGTATGGAGAGTCCTGAAAAGCAATGGAATGGTGAAAAGACCTATGATATTCCTAAGGGGAATGGAAATATCTGTTACTATTCGAGCATTGTTGAGTGCGCAGTTGTAACAGGTTTTCTAGATCAGGCCATAAAAAAAGGTGGAGGTAAAATGAACTTCACTTTAGTTTGGGAAGCATTCCCATATTTTCAAGAACAGTTCTTAAATATTCCTAGTGAACCAATTGCTATTGCTAGTTTGATTTACGATGGAAGAAATAGATTGGGGCAGCATCGTTTAACTTTAGATGCTGGAGGACAGAATCAATTCTACTTTGTAGATAAAGAGTATCGTCTTGTTAAGCATGTTTGGGCTTCACAAGGATTTACGAGAGAGAGGAAAGATAAATGAAGTTCTTAATGAAATCACTCATAACACTTGTCTTTGCCATTTCAACAATCTTTTTTGCACTTAGATTAACACCAGGTGATCCAGTTGAAAGACTTCTCGGTCCAGAAGCCAAGGTCGAAGAAGTTATGAAGTATCGAACACAGCTTGGCCTAGATCAAAGTTTAATAAAGCAATATTATACTTTTATAAAAGGTGTTGTAGTTTTTGATCTTGGAAAATCATTTTTTAAGAAAAAAGATGTCGTAGAACTTCTATCAGTTCGAATGAGGCCTACAATTCTCCTGGCCTTACTTTCAATTCTCATTTCAACACCTATTGGTGTTGCCATTGGAGTTCTCTCTGCGGTTAAGAAATCAACGGCAGCGGATGGGGCCATTCGTATTGGAACTTTAACCTTATTATCATTTCCAATTTTCTCATTAGCTCCACTACTAGTCCTAGTTTTTGCCGTTAAGTTGGGAATGTTCCCAGTTTCGGAATGGAATTCTTGGAAGCATATGGTTCTACCGGTTGTTACGTTGGTTCTACCACTTAGCTCAGTCGTCACAAGGGTAATGAGAAATAAATTTCTTGAAGAAAATAACCAGCTATGGGTACTTGTACTTCACGCTAAGGGAATGCATGTTAAGGATATCCTTCTTAGAACTGTAAAGATTTGTATGCCAACAATTCTTAACGTCGTTGCGATTCAACTCTCTGTGGTTCTTGCTGGAACGATGATTACAGAGACGATTTTTGACATTCCTGGAGTAGGTTCTCTTCTCTTTGAAGCTATTGGAAATAGAGATTATCCAATTGTTCAAGGTGTTATCGCATACTCAACAGTTATTTATATGTTGATATATTTCTTTGTTGATTATCTGAACTCTAAACTTGATCCGAGGATTGCGTAATGACTAAGGTTAAGCTTAATAAGGAAATAATCTTTGGTGGATTTATTTTGGCCCTTTACTTAGTTTGGGCATTGCTTTGGACTTTTGGAAACGGTATTGGATTTAATCCTGGTTCAGTCATTGAGCATGAACTTCTTGCACCATTTACTCAAGGCTACTTATTTGGAACTGATGTACATGGTAGAAGCCTCTTTGAAGTTTTAAGTGTTGGATTGATTTATACGATGACACTATCGTTAACAGTGAGTTTCTTTTCTTGTGCTTTTGGAATCTTCATTGGTTATCTATCGGCACTGAATATAAAGTTTGTATCTGAGTTTATGGACTTAGCAACCAATCTGATTTTTATTTTTCCAAGTATTCTGTTAGCGATTCTTGTTATGGCATTTTCTGGTGCATCGACAACAGGACTTATTCTTTGTCTTATTTTTACTTCATGGCCTGGGTATGCTCGTATCGCTCGCGGTGAAACAATGCGTGTTATGAATCTTGGTTTTGTAGAGAGCGCGAGAGCAATTGGAGTGAGCCAATCAAGGCTTTTCTTTAAGTCAATTCTCCCTTCAATTCTTCCGGTTATTTCAGTTCACTTTGTTCTAGGACTAAGTGGAGTTATCATTTCAGAGGCAAGTTTAGGTTTTCTAGGATTAGGAGCAAGTGATTATTCTTGGGGTGCAATTCTTTCAATGGCAAAGGTTGTTCTATTGGAAGCACCACACGTTGTTATTGTCACAAGTATATTAATGACGGGATTAATTATATCACTAAATTTGTTTAGTGATGGGTTAAGAGATGTTCTTGACCCTAAATTAAAAAGGTAATCTGTCGAAAAGCCTATTGATAAAGGGATTAGATATGAAAGAATTAGGACAATTATTTATTACTGGAATCTCAGGAACAGTTTTAACTGAAGATGAGAAGAAGTTTATTCGTGATGAAAATATTGGAGGAGTGATCCTTTTTAAAAATAATTACGAAAGTCCTGCGCAATTAGCTGAGCTTGTAAATTCAATTCAAGAGCTTAGAGATCATTACCCATTATTTATTGCTGTTGATCATGAGGGAGGAAGAGTCATTCGTTTTAGAGAGCACTTCACTCAGTTTCCAGCTATGTTAGACCTTGCTAAAACGGACTCACCAAAGCAATCGTTTGCAGCTCACTCAGTTATGGGTAAAGAGCTTAGAGCTTGTGGGATCAATATAAATCTTTCTCCTGTTTGTGATGTTTTTACTAATCCAAATAATAAAGTTATTGGTGATAGATCATTTGGGCATGATAAAGAAACAGTCTCTCTCTTTGTTTCTTCTGCTATTAGAGGACTTCAAACAGAGGATATAATGGCCTGTGCGAAACACTTTCCTGGTCATGGTTGTACAACTAAGGATTCACACTATGATCTTCCAATCGTCAAAAAATCTTTGGAAGAACTGAGAGAAGAAGAATTCGAACCTTTTGTTAAGGCAGTTAAGTCGAGAGTTGAATTCGTTATGATGGCGCATATGCAAGTTGATTCAATCGATGAAGAACTTCCATGTACATTATCGAAGAATGCTTATGATCTTCTAAGATCGGAGACAAAATTTAAAAAAGTTATTATTACAGATGATATGGATATGAAGGCCATCACAGATAATTATTCTTATGGTGAGGCAGCGGTCATGGCCTTAAATGCTGGAGCTGATGTACTTGAGTATAGAAGTATGGATAGTTGTAAAGAGGCCTACTTTGCTGCTCAAGAGTCTTATAAGAAGAAAGAAATTGAAAAAGCAGATATAGATAAAAAGCTTGAGAGAATCTATGATCTCAAGAAGAAGTATTTAAAAGACTATAAGCCACTCTATATTCCTGATATCGAAAAATCTGTTGGTACACAGGAAAACCTAAATGTGGCCGAGGAAATTAATAAGATAATTGCTTCGAAGTCAGAAAATTCCAATACTTAAACTAGGATATTCTTTCCCTCGTCACGTAACATTGGAATAATTTGTTATTCTAATGTTATGACGAGAAGTATCATAACTATCATATTTCTATTTTTGATATGCTTTCTTTCGCCGACAGCGGCGTGGGGTCAAAGTAAGAATGCTTACGATGATTTTGGAAAGAGAGAGCTTGCAAAGTTATTAGAGGAATCTTGTAACAAAGGGATGACTTCAAGTTGTTTTGAGTTAGGACTTCTCTATCAAGATTTTAAAGAATCGAAATTTAAATACGACAAAATAGATTACGCCAAAAAAGGGAAGGAGCTTGTTAAGAAAGCCTGTGAGGATGGAGAGATCCATGCTTGTGAACACCTTAAAGGAGAGAATCGTTTTGAAGGCTCTCAATTTCTTCTCTACTCTGCAATTGCACTAATCGGGATTGCCGTTCTCATTGTAACGAGAATGATGTTCCAAGATAATGAGCAATTCCAAGCTTCACAAAAGCTTGATGAGGATGAAGATAAGAAGACAAAAGAATCTAAAAGTCATGGTGTTGTTCTTCAATACTCAAGACCATTCTTTAAGCGGTATGTTTCACCTATCGTTGCTCAGATGAAGAATAAGAAGAAGATCAAGGAGAAGTACAGAAGGAAGCTCGCAAGTTCTGGTCTAACCGATGTACTTACAACAGAAGACTTTTTTGCCTTTAAGTTATTCCTAATCATTGGATTCCCTGTGGTCTTCATTGCGGTGAGATCATTTATGGAAGCGGACTGGCCTCTAAAGGCGGTACCCGTAATTGCTGCTATTGGTTTCATATATCCTGATATTTGGGTAAAGGGAAAGATTGAGCAAAGACAAAAGGGAATTATTTCTGGAATGCCTTTTGCCGTAGATATGCTCGCTCTGTCTGTTGAAGCAGGACTGGACTTCGTTGCAGCGATGACAAAAGTTGTGGAGAAGGCTAGACCTGGACCACTTACTGAAGAATTTGAAATCATGATTAAAGAAATTAAAGTTGGTGCTTCAAGAGCAGAGGCCCTTAGAAATATGGCCTGGAGAATTGATCTTATTCCAATTTCATCTTTCTGTGCCACTCTTATTGCAGCTGACTCTGTTGGTGCCTCGATTGGGCCAATTTTAAAAGCTCTTTCGGAAGAAATTAGGCAAAAGAAATCAGCAGAGGTTGAAAAAGAAGGTGCTACGGCAGCTACAAAAATTCTCTTTCCTATGATGGCCTTTATTATTCCTGCGGTATTTTTGATGGTTGCTGCGCCAATTATCGTTGAATTTGTAGCGGGGAACTAGTGAAAGTTAAATTGGGAGAACAATTCATAAGTCAGCAAACACGTTTGGCGAATAACCCAATCAGTAGAATGATTGGCCTAATGTTTAAGAAAGAAATGAAGAATTATGATGGACTCCTTATAAGACCATGTAATTCGATACATACATTTTTTATGAGATTCAGCATAGACGCAGTCTTTCTGAATAAAGACTTCAAGGTAATTAGAATTTATAGGGACCTTAAACCTTGGAGAATGACGACGATTATCTGGAAAGCTAATCAAGTTCTAGAATTAAGAGCTGGAACATTACCAGATAACGTCAAAGAAGGGGATAGTTTAACAGTATGTACAAATTAGTCGTAGTCGGTGGAAAACTAAGAGGAAAGGAATTTATTCTCGAAGAGGGAGAGAATACTCTTGGTCGCTCTGATGAATGTGATATTCATTATCCTGTAGAAGGTGTTTCTAAGAAACATCTCTCGATCAATGTAACTGGAAAAGTTGCCTATGTTAAAGATTTAGGATCTGCCAATGGTACTTTTGTTAATGGAAAAATTATCAAAAGGGCGACGGTAAAGAATAAAGATAAAATCGCTCTTCCTGATTCAATTATTCAGGTTGTCTATGTAAAAGAGAAGAAAAAGGTCATCAAGAAAAAAGTAAAACGAGATGACGAAGATGAGTCTCCAACTTACTTAACTGGTGGAGATGCGCCAGATAATATCGCGGCAAAAATCATTTGGATGTTCCGTTACCGTTTGATGCCATTATTTCACGGTATTAATGAAGAGTATGAATGGAAGGTACTCTTAGGAATCTTTCTAAGTATATTTGTTGTTGTGACCGTGACATTAACTATTTTCCCTGTTCTTCAAACGAGTAAGGCCTTATTACTTGCAGAGGTTGCGAAGAGAGGGGCTCACTATGCAGAAGAAATTACAAGAGTAAATAAGAAGGCGCTTGCCGTTAAAGACTTAGACAGAGTTGATACAACATTCTTAGACAAGAATAACAGTGGTGTTGTTTCATATGATCTTTTTGACATTAACGGAAGGATTGTAAGACCTCTAACGAGATTAAATCAATATATTAAAGATCCATTCTCGGCCAGTGTTAGAGAATGGGCAGAAAGAACACGGGATAAGTCTTCAACTCGCCCTAAAGTTATTCGTCTTGAAGGTGGTGAGATTGGAATTGGTCAAAAGATTAAGGCCACAAATGTTCAAACTGGTGAATCTGAAGTTGTTGGGGTTATCGCTATTCGATTTATGCCAGCTTCTCTTGCAGAAGAAGCATCAAAGAGTCAGGTGGTATACCTTGAGTCCTTGGTAACATCATTTCTCGCCTCAGTAGTTTTCTTTGCAATACTCTATTATCTAACGATGAGACATGTTGATGAAATGAGATTTCAAATTGAAGAGTCACTTAGAGGAAAGAGAAGAGGTCTTGAGAGCAAGTATCTCTGGGAAGAACTTAATCCTTTAAGAAACTCAATTAATACGATCTTACAACGTCTACGAGAGCTTCAAAAAGATGGCGCCGATGATGAATTTGCAGAACTTGAAAGTGATGAGACCTATGTCGCAAATCTCTATGAGTTTATGCAAGGGGCCCAAGGGCCAGTTATGGTACTTTCTTCTGAGAAAAATCTTGCACATATCAATGGTGAGGCAGAAGACCTAACGAGTATAAGAGAATCATCATCTCAAGGAATGAACCTTCTAGATGTTGCTAGAGAGAAAGGATTTGCCGCAACAGTAATTGAGCTTTGTGATAGTTCGGCCGACAATGGGGGAACATCACAACAGGGTGAATATGAGCTGGGTGGAAATCAATATAGTATTTACGTTACGAGTTTAATTGGAAAGGATAACTTTGCAAAAGCATTCTACATAACTTTTGTTAAGGATAGTTAATAAGTCATTATGGTCAAAGCGGCAGTAAAAATTACGAGAGATTTAGCGCACCCAGAAGCTGCTGGGAAGTACCAGAGAATTATCTGCATGACAGGTAAGAATAAGGGGCTTTGTTATTATCTAAATGACAAGAGAGTGATCATGGGCCGCTCTAATCAGGCGGACATACAAATTATTGATACCCAGGCTTCTCGTGAGCATCTAGAGCTTGTAAAGGTTGGAAAAGACTATGTTTTGACAGACTTAGGTTCTCAAAATGGAGTTATGGTTAACGATCTTAAGGTTAAGCAACATAAACTCAAGAATGGTGATAAAATAATAGTTGGGAGTACTGTTTTTAAGTTTAGTTTTATCGACGTTCTACCACCCGCTGTAATCGATGAAGATGATGAAGACGAAGACGATGATGACGAGCTGGAAGACGAGTATGAAGAGGTAGAAGAGAAGAAGCCAAAGAAGAAAAAGAAGAAAAAGGCTCCTTCGTCTCCTGAAGAAAAAAGAAAGAAGTTGATCTATGGACTAGTGGCCATCGCGGGAATTGCAATGTTCTTGCCATCTGATGATGAAGCGCCAAAACCAAAAGCGGCGAAAAAGGATGCCGCGGTTGTGGTTCAAGATACAACCCGAAAAAGAAGTAATACCACGGCATTGGAAAAAGAGATTCAAGATAAGATTGAAGCTTATATCCATCGTGGAAGACGAGAAGCGAGAGAGCAGAATTATTTTAGGGCAATGGAAGAGTTTCAGTTAGCACTCTTACTTGATCCAACAAATGGTGATGCTGCCTTCAATATGAATAAGGCGAAACAAAGATTAGATGAGAAGATTGAGTCAATGTTTTTACAAGCGACAAAATATAAAGATGCATTAAAGTATCACCAGGCGCTTGGAACATATTGTTCAATTTATAAATTATTAAAAGAGTATCCTGAAGATGAGAGATTCATTGAAGCTGATAAGAGCGTTAAGGATATGGCCGACAAGATAGGAAAAGACGAAAGTGAAAATCACTGTTTCTAAGAACAACAATATTCTAAATGTTGTGGACCTAGGGGAATTAGTTTACCTAGGGGAGCAGAGTAGTTTCTTCATTGGTCGCTCAAAGGATTGTCACGTCTTTCTTGATGATAAGAAGATTTCAAGAGAACAAGCCAAAATTGAGTTCAAAGGAAAGAGCTGGGAAATCAGTAATCTTTCTCCCTATCTAAATATCACTGTAAACCATGCTCCAGTCATGGGAGCTGTGACACTAAATGAAAATGACACTATTCAAATAGATAGTTTTAGTCTTGCTGTTTCTGAACTTGTTATAACAGAGCCAGCAGAACCGGAAGTCGAAGATGTGACAGAAGTCTCGACTGAGGTTGAAGCAACTGAAACTATGTTTGATACACCTGAGCTTATTCCTGAAGAGGAAGAAATGACTCAGACAGAAGTCTCAACAGAAGAGGATGAGATTGATGCTGAACTTCTAAATCGAGATGATGAAGAAGCACCGACAGAGGGAAATACTCAATTCGTTTCGTTAGATGAGCTCTCTTCTGAGGAAGACGAGTTTTCTGATCAGGCCGAAGGTGAAGGCGAAGATTTTGGAGGAGAATACTCTGAAGAAGGCTATGAAGACTACGGTGAAGATTATGGCGATGGTGAATATGATGTCGCAGAATATGATGAGGGTGGTGGAGATGCCGGAGAGAGTACTCAACTCTTTTCAGGTTTTGCAAAATTCTCTCTTGAGCTATTTGGGGAACACGTACCCTACGATACTTATAATATCACTTTAGGTGAAACCTTTATTGGGCGTGATCCAGAAAAGTGTCAGATTGTTCTTCAAGACCCAGAAGTTTCAAGTGTTCATGCTGTTATTAAAAAGAATAATATCACTTGTACACTGGAAGACTTACAGTCTGCCAATGGAACATTATTAAATGGTAAAAGAATCAATACAAAGGAAGTTACTAACGGTGATGAATTTGTTATTGGTGGATCTACTTTCACTGTCCGTGTAGGAAGTGAGTTTATCGATAGTCAAAAAGATAGCTTGATGCCGGTTGAAGAGAATCAAGTTGTTGAAGTTGAAGAAGTTCTAGAGGTCGATGAAGACGACGAAGATTTTGATGATATTTTAGAAGAAGGTGAAGAAGCGCCAGCAGCCGCTTCAAAGGCCGGTGGTCTAAAGGCCATGTGGAATGATCCAGCAGGAAGAAAGAAGCTCATGATTTATGGAGCGGTTCTTGCGGGAATTCTTATGTTCATCCCTACTGAAGAAGAAGGGAAGAAGACGGCTCCTAAGAAAGGGGCTAAGCAGGAAAAGGTTGCTAAGCCGACAAATCCTAACGAAAAGAAGCTGACAAAGGAACAAGCTGAAGAAGCTGAATCTCTTTATCAACTGGCACAGTCATATCTAAGTGAGAAGAAGTATCCTGAGGCGATGGCTCAACTGGATAAACTCTTTTTGATTAAAAAAGATTATAAGCAAGGACAACAAATCTATCAGATTGTAAAAGATGAGCTTGCTAAGCTTGAAAAAGCTGAAGAAGAAAGACGTCTCGCTCTTGAAAAGGCCAAGAGAAAGAAACAAGTTGCTGATCTTTTAGAAAAAGCTAAAGTTGCTGTTGATGAAAGAAGTGTCTCCCAAGCTAAAGATCTCTTTTCTAAAATTAGATCTATTGATCCTGAGAACTATGATGTTACTTCTCTAGAGCTAGAGTTGAATGATTGGGTCAAAGAAAAGCAAAGAAAAGAGCTCGAAGAGGCCCAGAAAAAAGCTGAAAGAAATAGAATGGTTAATGCCCTAAAGCCTGCTAAGAATCTCTATCTAAGAGAAGAGTGGTTTAATGCTATTGGTGCACTTGAAAAATTTCTTCGCGAAAAAGATATGGACCAAGACCTTGTGACCGAAGCAACAGAAATGCTGAAAGACGCAAAGGTGAAGTTGTCAGAAGTTGTGAATCCACTTCTCGGTAAAGCAAGATCTCTTCGAGAGGGAGAGGATTTGAAAGGTGCTTATGGGGCCTACAATGACGTTCTAAAGTATGATCCAACATTATCTGAAGCATTGAATGAACTAGATGATATTCGAATGACTCTTACTAAGAGATCGAGATCAACATATAGAGAGGCCCTTGTTGCTGAGTCCCTTGGACTTTTTGAAGAGGCCAAGGAAAAGTACCAAGAGGTACAGCAGATTGCTCCTTCTGATAACGAATATTATAAGAAGGCCACGGACAGGTTAAGAGATTTATGATTGATATTCAAAGCTACTTTGCAAAAACTCATCAGGGACCATATCTTAATTTGAATGAGGACGATATCCTCGTTGATCTTAACAATAGACTCTTTGCTCTATTTGATGGCTTTGGTGGTAGTTCAATCGGTGATCAAGCGGTAGATTTATGTAAGAAGAAGGTAGAAGGATTCTTCTCAAAAGTTTCGGCCGATCCAGATGCGACGATGCCATATTTCTATAGTCCAAAATATTTACTAGAAACCAATGCTCTTATCAATTCAACATTTCTGGCACATGAGGCCTTGTTGAAAGAGAACTCTTCTCGTGAGATGAATGAGCGAGGTGGTGTTTCACAAATTCTTGCAATGATCTCTGAGAATATACTTTCTCTTGTTTCTGTGGGAAATTGTGCGGCGTTTCTCTATCGTAATGGTAGGGTATCTCTCATTAGCTCACCAGATTGTATTTCGCCAATAGGCTCAATTGAGCAGAATATTACTTATCGAACATTTCCACTTTCGGCCCTTGGGCTCTATGAAGATCTTGATCCTAAGGTTTGGGAAGTGAATCTTCAGCAAGGAGATAAGGTTGTTCTTCTTTCGGATGGTATCTTTTCTCGTCTTGGAGTTGATGATTTACGTGTGATTCTTGATAAGCACGGTACTGACGAGCATGAGTCAGTGAAATCGTTAATTAACTTATCCAATGACAGAGGAAATTTGGACAACCAATCAGCAATAATTCTCTCTGTCTAAGTTACTGATAAAATTTAATTCTTAGTTGATTACACAGCTATTTTGCGTAACAATATAAGCTGGAGATAAAAAGCTTATGACAACGAAAATCATTGTTGCTGATGATAGCCAGACAATTCAAAAAGTTATCAAAATTACATTTGGGAATAGAAAGTATGATCTAGTTCCATGTCTAACAGAAGCTGAGTTATTAGATAATCTTTCAGATGATATCTCACTGGTTCTTTTAGATTTTAGCTTGTCTGAGACAAAGTCAGGATATGAGCTTGGAAAATTAGTAAAATCAAAGAACGCTGGTGTTCCTATCATGGCCCTATTGGGGACTTTTGATACGGTTGATGAAGATAGCTTCAGAGCATCAGGTTATTCAGATAAAGTCGTTAAACCATTTGAAACTGAAAAGTTTATCAATAAGTGTGAAGACCTTATTGAAAACGGTGGACTAGAGTATAGTACACAAGAAGAAGATGAAGATGAGTACGGTGATTGGGATATTAATTCTCCTGATGTCGAAGAATACACAGATGAAAATGAATCTGATGAGTCAGATTATGATAATGCGCAAGAGGAATCTTCAAATGAGCTTTCTCAAGAGCTTGGAGGATGGGGATTTAATGGCGCAGACCTTCAAGGAAGTGATGTCACAAATACTTATGAAGAGTTTCCTCCAGTCATTGAAGAAGAGCCGGCACAAGCTGATGGCGGAGACTTCGCTTCAAAATTCCTTTCTGCTGAAAACCTAATTAGTGAAGCGGAGCTTGATCACGATCTTGATCAGGCCTTTGAAAATACTTTTGATGGTGATGAGCCACAAGAAGATTCAGCACCTGTAGAAATGAATATTCAGGCCGCTGGACCACTCACTTCAATGTCAATTGAGGAGTTAGAATCACAATCTGATGCTGACGCATTTTGGTCAGTAGATGAGGACGCTATTTCTGATGAAGATGAAGTTGGTGAGATTACGCAGGAATACTCTGGACCATTTGATGGTGATATTGTTGAGGAAGAGGAAGAAGATGAACCTTCACTTGTTGAAGCTGTTGAGCAGACTCTACAACATGTTGAGCAATCATCAACTGCAACGAAAATGGAAGATCTTCCAGCTGATTTAGAAGCAAAAATTAGAGGGGACTTAGAGCCAATCGTTGAAAAATATGTTCAAGAATATTGTAAAGAGCGCGTTGAAAAGGTTGTTTGGGAAATCATACCTGATCTTGCCGAAAACCTAATTAAGAGAGAGCTCAAAGAGATTAGTAAGAAAGTTCTCAAATCAATGGATAACTAAAGATCCCGCATAAAACTTTTTTAAATGACCATTTATATCTAAGTAGGCCTCTCCAAAGGGGCCTATTTTTTTGAAGATACCACGCTCTTCAATTGTGTCAATAATAGAGACATCTTGATCTTTATGGGCACAGAGTTCATTCCATTTTGTGATGATTTCTTGATCACTTAAACGATGAGCTAGGATGAATTGATAGATCTTTGCTGGAAGATTTTTATAATCATCATCACTTAGTTGATCTTGAGTAAGGCTTCCTTTTCCCGTTTTGTAAGAGTTATTATCCGCTGAGCTTCCCCAGTTTAATCCAACACCAATGAGTGGCTTTTCTTCAATGATTTGAATAAGAATCCCACCACACTTTTGAGAATGAGAAGTTAGAATATCGTTTGGCCACTTAAGTTTGAGCTGGGATTCTTTGGCAAAGAGACAAATTAAAACACCAATTTCAAGTGATGTTAGAGTTGGTGTATTTGCTGGTTCTAACTGAAATGAGAAGGCCAGAGAATTATCATAGCTATCCCATGTATTAGAACTTCTTCCTCGTCCCTTTGTTTGTCTCTTTGCCGAAACAAGCTCAATAGATTCTCCTCTCTTCAATTGATCGATGAAAAAATCTTGAGTCGAATCAATTTGGTCAAAGTGGAGATGTTTCATGAGCTTCCTTTTTGTGTTATGATTTTTTAAATCTATCAACCCTAAACAGGACCTGTCCATGTCTTTGATTCAAAGAGATACTCCAAGAGAAATTAAATTTACAACAAATATCAACCCTTATTCGGCCGGAAGCGTTATTGCAGAATTTGGTAATACGAAAGTTCATATTACTGCGACAGTCGAAGAAAATATTCCAAGCTGGCTAAAAGGTCAGGGAAGAGGTTGGGTAACAGCTGAGTATTCGATGCTTCCAGGATCAACTCACTCAAGAAATAGAAGAGAAAGAAGTAAGGTGGGTGGTCGTACTCAAGAGATTCAAAGACTCATCGCCAGAAGCTTAAGAGCTGTAGTTGACTTGGAAAAACTTGGAGAAAGAATGATCACAGTTGATTGTGATGTACTTGTTGCAGATGGTGGAACAAGAACTACTTCAATCTCTGGAGCTTATGTGGCCCTTGAAATGGCCATTAAGAAAATGATCTCTGAAGGTGTCCTTGAATCAAATCCAATTAATGAGCCACTAGCGGCACTTAGTGTTGGAATCAACGGTGAGGGAAAGGTGATTGCCGATCTTAATTATGAAGAAGATTCAAGTTGTGAAACAGATATGAATATTGTTATGACAAAATCTGGAAAGTTCATTGAAGTACAAGGAACAGCTGAGGGAATGCCATTTAGTCGAGAGCAACTAGATGCTCTTATTGATTGCGCTAATACTTCTTTGAAGCATGTTTTTGAAGCTCAAGCTAAAGTTCTAAACTAAATAGGAAAGAGAATGCACCAGTTCTTACTTGCCACAGGTAATGCCCACAAAGCAGAAGAGTTTGCTAAAATTTTTAATCCAGAAGTTTTAAAAATTGAAGCAGCTCCAGAAAAACTCGACGTCATTGAAGATGGCCTGACTTTTAATGAGAATGCTCTCTTAAAGGCCAAGGCTTACTATGAGAAATTTGGTAAACCAGTGATGGCCGATGACTCAGGTCTTTGTGTTGAGGCGCTACCTGAAGAGCTTGGAATTTATTCAGCTCGTTTTGGAGGTGAGGGACTCGATAATCGACAAAGAGCAGAGCTTCTTCTAGAGAAAATGAAGGGAGAAGAAAATCGTAAGGCTTACTTCGTTTGTGTTCTTTGTTTTTACCTTGGAGAAAATGAAATTTATTTCTTTGAGGGAAGAGTAGATGGTACTGTTTCTCAGGAGTATAAGGGGGAGCATGGTTTTGGTTATGACCCTGTTTTCGAACCCTTAGGTGATCATGGAGGCAAGTCTCTTGCAGAACTTCCTGAGTGGAAGGATGAGAATTCTCACCGAGCAAAAGCTTGCTTCCATGCTGAAAAGTTTTTTAAGGAACGATGCTAGAAATTATTTGCCAAAATAGGAAAGATACAATATAAACGTATTCACCCAATCACAAATGTCGGAGTATAGCGCAGTTTGGTAGCGCACTTGCTTTGGGAGCAAGGGGTCGCAGGTTCAAATCCTGCTACTCCGACCATTTATCTTTCTAACAAATCCTAAAATTTTATTTAACTTAAGAATCAGAAGATTCTAGTTTTTTTAGTTTTTCTCTGAGTTTTTGAATTCTCTTTTCCTTATTTGCAGACCTTTCTTTCTTGTTTTGTTCTCTAAGGGCCTTCATTTTTTCCTTTGTCGACTTACGACAAGCTTTCATTTCTTCCTTTGAACCAGCAGCGCTGATACATGATTTAGCCTCTTGAAGAATAGAAATTTTTTGGTCGAGACGAGCTGTTGCCTTCTCTTTGAATTTTCCCATATCTCTTTGACCACCACGTCCACCTTGAGCAAAAGTTAGTGCAGATACAATTGATAGAATTAGAATCTTTTTCATTTTGAGCCTCCATTTAAGCTTGTATATGGGTATACGTAGAATACTTTAAAAGTTTCTCACTTTTTCTTTAAAATCTTATTTTCTTTTTAATTTCAGCTAATTAGGCGGCTTTTTTCTTCTTAGGTTCTTCGGCCTTAGTGAAGTCACTGCTAATTTTCTTTGGTTGTACCTTTTGAAGAGGAAGGACCTTGTGAGGTCTCTCGGTGTCAAAATCCTCTGGAAGTTCGATGGCCGACTTCCCATTGAGAACAGCTTTTGAAACTTTCTCTGTAAAGAATTTAAAAATTTCTGGATCCAATTTCTTTCCAACAGTTCTTTCCATGACGGCAAGAGCATCTTCAACTGACATCACATCAGAATATGATCTCTTCGTTGTGACTGCATCAAAGAAATCTGCGACAGCACAAACTCTTGAGAAAAGGTGATGTTCCTTTTCCTTTAATCCATTTGGATACCCACTTCCATCCCAGTTTTCATGATGCTCTAAAATAACTCTTTTAATCGAGTCTGCATTGATACCTGGAAGTTCTGGAGCACTTTCATCGAAGAGCTTTGCTCCTAATTCTGGGTGAGTTTTAATAACTGCGAATTCTTCATCAGTTAATTTGTCTGTATTGTTTAGAATATCTGTTGGAATTTTTATTTTTCCTAAATCGTGGAGAAGCCCACCTAGACCTGCTGTGACGAGGTCTTCATTTTTTGCATTAGGCTTCATCGATTTAAAAATTAAAACTGTATACATACTTACGTTGATTGAATGATCGTAAGTATAGAAATCATGGAATGATAAATCACCGATAAGTTTTTTGAGATTGTTAATATCGTAATCTCTAATAACTCCAACCATTGATTGCATAGAATCATGACAACCTTGAATTGCTTCTCCAAGAATTTCCGTATTAAATTCTTTAGAGGGATCAAAGATTGTGTCCAGGTGTTTTATCGCCGAATCTTTGATAACCGCAACTCTCTCAATATCAGGAGCATGGGTGGCATCAACTAAGCTCATCAGATAGAGAGATCTCTCTGTTTCTAAAATATAAACACGATGATATTTTTTGAAACCTTCAACAAGCTCTGAAGTAAGAACTTCTCCGGCTCCTACAATTTTAACAAAGCGATCACGTGATTCGTGACTCGATGAGTTTACGTAGATTGAGTAGGGTAATGGTTTATCAATTAAGATAAGGCCAAAATCTACTGTAAAATAACTGCTCTGTTCGTGTTTTGAGTGTGATTCCATACCTCAGACTTATCGGTATCTGGCCCAATTTCGTTAAAAATTCTTTATAATTATGAGGAAAATTTGCTGAGGTGTATAATTAAACTTGGAATTACCTGAGTATTTTTGTATGAAGGCTCTATGAAAACATTGATCTTCACATTACTGCTAACTCCGGCCCTCTCTTGGTCTAATTGTGACCTGGCAAAAATCTACAAGAGTGATGAGATTCTGTTTCAAACAGAGTGTAACTCATCGAAATTAAAGGCTTGTATGATTAAGGCTTTTACTGAAAAAGGTCGTGAGTACATCGGCGTGAAGGTGATGAAAGGAAGTACGAAAGTCGTACAGGTATACAATTGGTTAGATGTTCCAAATAGTGAGAATGCTACTTTTTGGGAGGCCTCTCGCCTGATTCGTATGACAAATCTCTCTTCTCAGTTTCCTGGTCGAGTCACTAAAGCAGAGTATTGGAAGGTAGATAATATCCTCCAGGTTTCAGTGTCTAACTTTGTGGAAAATAAGCTTTTACTCTCTACTCAGTTGAAGTGTAAATAAATCCTATTCCATGCAATATATTGTAAGAAAAGGCTTTTCTAAGTCTTTGTAATTACATGTGTCCAAATAGCTCAAAAATCATTTTTAAATGTACGAACCCCTTCTGTTAATGGTAGATTGGAGGCCTAACACACAACACACAGAAAAACTGAAATTTACAGAATTTTTGAGAAGAATTCGAAAGAGACGACGGAGTTAATAAGTGCAACTCAAAAGACTTATCATTCAAGGTTTTAAATCATTTAAAGACAGAACCATCATCAACTTTGATGACGGTATTACAGGTATTGTTGGTCCAAACGGATGTGGGAAATCAAATATTGTTGATGCCCTTTTCTGGATTATGGGTGAGCAATCGGCGAAGCACCTTAGAGGAAACTCAATGAAGGAGCTAATTTTTGCTGGTTCATCTAAGTACAATCCTGCTTCATTTGCAGAGGCCACTCTGGTTATGGAGAATACTGGTGGGAAGCATATCCATATTGGAAATAGAGTTGCTTCACCTTCAGAAATCCAATTAACACGTAAGCTATACAGAAATGGTGATACAGAATATCGAATCAATGGTGAGCCTGCTCGTCTTAAAGATATTCAAGAAGTCTTCATGGATACTGGTGCTGGTGCAAAGTCTTACTCGATTATCGCTCAGGGTGAGATCAATAGACTTGTTCAGGCCAAGCCAGTTGAAAGAAGAGCTATGATTGAAGATGTTGCTGGAATTTCTAAGTTTAAACTTAGAAAGAAAGAATCAATGAGAAAGATTGAAGCAACAGAGCAAAACTTAAATCGTCTTAACGATCTAACTGTAGAGATTGAGAAGAACTTGAAGTCTCTTCAATCGCAAGCTGAAAAAGCTGAGAAAGCGAGAACTCTCAAAGATAAAATTCAAAGAACTGAAGTTTCAGTTAATGCTCACAAAGTTTTTGATGCACTTAAAGAACTACGTGATGGAAATATTGAATTCAATGAAAAAAGAATTCTTCTTGAGACTTGGAACACACAGAAAGAAAATCTAGAAGTATCTCTTGAAGAAGAGAGATACCAAAGAGAAGAAAAAACTGAGTGTATTGAGAATCTTCAAAAAGATAGAAATGAAATTTCAAATAAATTAGCTGCGGCAGAAGAGAGACTAAACTCTCTATGCAATGCTCTTTCAGACAAAGAAAAGCAAGCAGATCTAAGAGCACAAGAGATTGAAGATCTTAAAGCAGAAATGCTTGAGAGAACTGAAAAGAAAGAAGCTCTTGCAACTCAGATGAATGAAGTTATTGAAAGCGCGAAAGAAGATTATGATTACGCGGCTGAAGAGGAAAGACTTGAAGAAGTTAAGTCTGAGCTTGAACTAAAGAAAGAGGCCCTTACTACAGTTGTTGAAGAAATGACCGAGAAGAAAGAGGCCATGACAAAGATGGAACAACAAGCGTTCCAAAATAATTCGAAACTAGAAGAATACGCTACATCTCTTCAGGATCTTGCTACTGAAATTGAAGCCCTAGAAAAACAATACTCTGGAGTTTCAACTGAAATTGCGAAAGAAAGAGATGAAGTTATTGCTGCAGAAAATGCTGTTGCTGAGTTAACTGAAAAGGAAGCGAACTTAAAGCTTCAACTTGAAGAAGCTCAAGCTAAGGATAAAGAACTTTCTGCACAGTTTAGAGATAAATCAAAAGAACAAATCACTGTTGAATCACGTTTGAATTCATTAAAAGAAGTTGCTGCTTCACTTGAGGGGGCAAAAGAAGGGATTTCTGAATTTTTAAATGAAACAGGTTCTGAGGACTATAGTGTTCTTGGTAGCCTTGTAAAATGTGACGAAAAGTATACTGATGCTGTTGGAGCATTACTTGGAGAGTTCTTCGAAACTCTTGTAAGTAAAGAAGATGATCTTTCACTACTTAAAGAATGGATCAATAAAGATTCGGCCAAAGCATTGGAAATTCTTCTTGGTGATAAAGAAGCTGATCTTGTCACTGAAGAAACTAAAGAAAGACTCACTGTTAAACTAGGTCAAGAGTTAGTAAGCCTTTCTGATGTCGTTCAATTACCAGAGGAATATAAGTCACGTCTTATGCCATATCTTAACGGTCTGTTCATCGTTGAAGACCTAGATGTTGAAAAGGCGAGAACAATTGGTAGTTCAGTAAACTTCATCGGTATTTCTGACCTTGCTGGAAAGAAGGTTCTAAGAAATAGAAATAAAGCAACTGTACTTGTTGTTAAAGGTGATGAAGATGCAACTCAATCTGCAGTTGCTAGAAATAATAAAATTGAAGAATTAACAGCGAGCCTTGAGGCCCTTAATATTGAAGTTGCAGAGCTTGAAACTCAAGTTGAAGAAAGTAATGAAGCACTTATTCAAGCTGTAGACTTACATGATCAGGCCAGAGAAGAACTTGCTGATGCAAAGGCTGACTTCGCATCTAAGAAATCAGCACTAGATTCTAAACTCGCAGGAATGGAGTCAGGGAATACAAGACTTGATATCCTAAAAAATAGAAGAGATGAAACTTCTAAGCTTCGTTTTGAGATTCTAGAAAAAGAAGAGTCTTTCATGAAAGGGAAGTCTCAACTTGAAGAAGAGCTAGAAGATCTGACAACTCGTATGGAAGATATGAATACTGAATATGAAGATATGAAATCTACATATGATCAGGATCGTGAACTTCTTATGGAAAAGCAAGTTGAAGCAAAAACTTACCAACAGAGAGTTCAATCATTT
>NZ_AUNJ01000263.1 GCF_000447775.1 Bacteriovorax sp. DB6_IX | reverse complement strand
TCCATAAGAATATTCATCTTAGCTCACATATTGCTGGAGTCTATGAAGATATTGACCAAGTCATTATTGAACATGAGCTAAATACTATTAAAGACTTCTTTGAGTTAGAAGAAGATAAGTTTAAGAAGAAATACGAGAGGCTTCTTCTTAAGAATAAAATAATCAATGATATACTAATATAGAGGTGAACCATGAGTGATAAAATGAACGACAAGGTAATTAAGAATTTTGAGTCTTACTTATGTCCTCCAGGAGCTGGAGTCTTCACTGTAAATACAGCAAAAGAGAGAAAAGATTCTCTCTATCAAGAACTCTATGGAACAACTGAAAATATAGAAGATATATGGAAGACAACGCTACCAAAAATAAATGAAGTCAAAGGACCTGTTCTCTTGGGGGTTTGCTCTGATTGTGGTGGCGGTATTCAAAGAGGGGCCAATTGGGGACCTCTATTTTTAAGAAACACTCTTCTTAAAGATCATAAACAACTTACTTATCACGACCTTGGAGATATAAGAGTCATTCCTCACCTTCTCCACGATAAGTATCTCAATGGCAAGACTCTTGAAAGTTGTAAGAACGCCCTCTATCAAAATAGAGAGAGTGAGTATCCTGTTTCTCCTCTAAGTATTACTGAGACATGTTGTAACGATATTTATGAGAACTATAAAGATATTGGAGTCTTTGCAATCGGAGGTGACCACTCTGTCAGCTACCCCCTTGTCAGAAGTTGGATTCGCAACAAAAGAAAAGATGGAAAGAAAGTCGGAATCATTCACTTTGATGCACACACTGACCTTCTAAGAGAAAGGCTTGGAATTGACCTCTGCTTTGGTTCATGGCTTACACATGTCCTAGATGATTTAGAATCTCCAAAAGCATGCTACCAATTTGGAATTCGCTCAAGTGGAAAGGACAGGGCCTTCTGGGAAAATGAATTTGGTCTCAATCAATACTGGGCCAAGGATGTCAAAGATGAAGGTGCCCAAGAATTAGGAAAACGAGTCACTCAAGAGCTAATTGAGCAAGGGATTGAAGAGGTTTATGTCAGCTTCGATATTGATGCCATTGACTCAAGTCTCGCCCCGGCCACTGGAACACCAGAATCGGAAGGATTATTCCCACATGAATGTCTAATGATTTTAAAAGAGATTAATAGTAAAATAAAGATAACAGCCGCTGACATGGTCGAGATAGCTCCCCTTGTAGGAAATGATAAAGCAGGGGCTGAGAGTACACTACAAGTTGGAGCAAGTATTTCGGCTTACTTAATAGAGGCCATAGACAATGCCCATCATTGATTTTCCATCTGTAGAGGATGCTGATGAAAATGGACTAGTTGCAATTGGCGGGGATCTTCATCCCCAGTCACTTATGCTTGCTTACTCTCGCGGTATTTTTCCTTGGCCAGTCGGTCCCGAGTATCCACTGGCCTGGTTCTCTCCAGACCCAAGAGGTGTCATTTACTCTAGTGAGCTTCACCTTCCTAAGAAGTTAAAAAAAGAATTAAGAAAATCGGATTTTCGCGTAAGCTTCAATCAGAAATTTGAAGAAGTCATTAATATTTGTGCAAATGTCCATGCCAATTCAGCAACAGGAACTTGGATCACACAAGAAATCTTAGAAGGCTATATTGAATTTCATCGCCAAGGCCATGCCTATAGTGTTGAAGTGATGAGAGGAGAACTTCTCGTAGGAGGACTCTATGGAGTCTGTCTAGGTAAGTATATTTCTGGTGAGTCGATGTTTCATTTAGAAAGTAATGCTTCAAAGGTTGCTCTGATCACACTGATGCATAACCTGAAACAAAATGACGTTGTCTTTCTAGATACTCAAATGGTGACAGGAATTACAAGCTCCCTAGGAGCAAGAGAGATTGAGCGCAAAAACTTTATTCAAACAATACAAAATGAAATAAAGAGATCAAGTCTAGATTTTTCTAACTTTGATCCAGATATCACTCATCTCTATTCATCGCCAAAGATATAAGTCCATACTCTTTAGTGCTCAATTCCTTTAGAGATATATTATTTCTTGCGTAAGAGCTGCAATCACCACATGAGTTACACACCGAAATATCGACATTGAGATGATTTTTCTCGAAGCTAAAAGCACTAACGTGGCACAGTTCATTGAGTTCGTGAAGTTCATCTCCGCTAAACTTATCTAAAGACCATGGGAAACGACGAGTTTGCTCTGTGTACTCAAGATCACTATTGGCCCTTAAAAAGGAAACAAGCTTCATTCTCTTTAAGAATGAAAGAAAGAAGTTTGATGGCGAATAAACAGTCTTGTCAAAAATCATTTTGTCACCTCTTCCATATTCATTCCTAAACTTACCCAATCAGTGATCATAAGATCGAGATCCGAAGTATGGTAACTCTCTTCATAGATTTTCAGAGTTCTCTTAGTTGGTCCCATAATATGAAGGCGATTTAATCTCTCACTTCCCTTTCTAAAAGCACTTAAGAAATTAATCTCTCCTGAGCCAGACTCAGTGTATGAGAAAAGAATCTTATCTGAATCTAGTCCTCTGATTTCAGAGAACTCTTCCATTTGTGCAGGAATCGGGAAGCTTTCAATAAGACGAATGATATTTGAAAATGATTCCTTGACCTCTTCCATACGAATAAGGATACGGTCATATGAAGTCCCATTAATCCCAAGAGGAGTCTTCAGTTCTAGTTCATTATATAAGTAGAATTGATCATTCTTTCTTAGATCATAGCTCACTCCAAAGCTTCTTAATGGAAGACCTGTATAACCACTCTTAAGAGCATTCATACGAGTTGAGCGAATATGAGAAAAATCGAGAACGCGATAGAGTCTTGTCACACTCGTTTTTAATTTTTCAAAATCATTAACAAACGACTTTACCAATGAAGAGCATTTTCTCTTCCACCCCTCTGGCATGACGCTATTGTGGCAAGGTCCTACAAACTGAGGATGCGGTCGTGTTTGTTCAAACTCAAGCATAATAAGCTTAAGTTTATTTAGAAACTCACGACATTTTAAGTGAGGATCAACTTCGTTGAGAACTTTAAATGTGAGAGAAAGCGAACGAATATTCTCCATGATTTTCGAGAATTCATAGATAAGCATTCTCTTACTTCGCTCATAGAAGTTGGCCTCAAAACCTTGTGAGTATTCAAGGGTCTCGGCCCAAAGAAGTTGATACGGAATAAAAGCGGCACTATTTGAGTGAGAGATATATTTTTGAATATGACCCAGGTGGATTTGTTCAAAAATTTTCTCAAGACCCAAAAAGAGTGACTCTGTCTGCGCCCTAAGTCCAACAACCTTCTTACCATGAACCGCCATTTTAAAGGCGGCCCTTTGACTTTGAATTCCATATTCAAAGAGGTTCGTCTCAACGATATCAATTCCCTCTTCAAACTCCTCTTGTCTCTGAGCAGATTTTTGCGTTATCTCAGCGGCCTTCTCCATAAAAGAAGGACCGTCTTTATCTAAGATTTCTTTTTGAATTCTTTCATAACGATAGAACTTGATTCCATAGAGATCAAAGATTTCATTCTCAAAGTAATGTAAACTAGGCCATATATAAGAATATGACTGCATTGTCTGTCCATAGAGTAGACTAACACCTATATGGAATCTCTCTTCGCTATCAAGATTATGAAAGTGGTAAATAATTAAAAAGCTCTGCGAGTCCAGATCGTACTTTTGTTTTATTTCATCAAGTTCTGTTAACTCTAAACAAGTAAGGCCCTTACAAACAAGTCCACTTGTTCTTTCATAACTTTTAAAAAGTGATTCTAATTCATGCTTTTCTTTAATTTGAATAGAGTCAGTGATATCGACAACTTTCATTATGACTCCTGAATCTCAAGGTACTGACAAAGAGTCCCCTTTAATTGAGTGAAAGTCGGAGGACAACCAGGAATATAGAGATCAATACTAAACTCGTCACTTAAGAGTGGGAGCTGAGAAGATTTCTTAAAAATCCCTCCAGAGATAACACAATTTCCGAAGGCCACTAGTTCTCTTTGCTTTGTCTTCATAGCAGATCTAATTTTTTCCAGATCAGTTTGTCCAAGCTTAGTTCCAACAACAAGGATGTCACAATCTTCAAGTGAAGTAGAGTAAGTTGTATCGCTCACCTCTTCCATCGACCAAACCGATGTCGTGTCATAACAACAACTTCCAAAATACCAATGTACTTTCTTGCCAGTACTCTGGTAAATAAATTTGCTTAATTCTTTTGCGTTCTTCAACTAAGTCCCCGATATAATATGTCTACAATTTTAAAGAGATCGCTATCTTATGTAAACACTTACATCCTTATCTTTGTTTTCAGGGTTTTTTATTGGGGACCAAGTCACATCAGAAGGAAAGACGCTATACTTCCTTGGTTTCTCGCAAGATAGGCGCTTTCCATTATCACGCACCCAACTATAGATCTTATTACCAAGTGATTTAGCACCTGAGTCATATTGAATATAGCGATAGTAACTACGGCCACTACTTGAAAGACCTGTCATGAGGTTTATCGCCTTTTCAAAGGCAAGATTTAAGGACTCACTCGTACAAAACTTTAGCTCTTCTTCCTGAGCATTCTCTCGTCTTTTGACAACACCTTCAACATTTCGAACCCATGCCTTAGTGCGGCATTGATAGAGATAGCCCATTTGTTCAGCGTGAATAAATGAGGCCATATACTCCATGAACCAATGATCTTTAGCATTATGGGTGATACTTGAAGCTCTCACATATCGTCGACAAGTTTTAAATAGATTCCAATATCTCTTGTAAAACTGATGAAAGGCCTTCGGAAAAGTTCCCTCTGCTTGGAGAACATCTGTTTTGAGATTATAAAGCTTCTGGTAGACATTCTCACATGATCTTCTCAAAGTCTTTGCTTCTCTGTCACTAAAGAGATGACCCATCTCTAAGGCCATTTTCATCGCTTTAGTTGGAAAGACCTGACCAATGAGTCTATAGGCAGGATAAAATGAGCGATCGTTTATAGTACGTCCTCTTGCGTTTTCTAAAAAAGCCTTTACTTCTTTCCAATCAATTTTCTTTATAAGAGTTGCAAAACTATGAGTGTCTTTATAAGCAGGATCTAGCGGGCTCACTGCAAAGAGAACTAAACGAGAATTCCACTTCTTATTTTCATCACAAGGAAAGCTATCGCAAAACTGCTCAATCATCCCACCAATAACACGAACCCTTACTGTTTCATCTTGTGGGAAAGACTCGCTTGAGAGGTATTGTCGATCACCAAAAATAACGACCTTCTGAGGCATTTTTAATTGATCAAGAAGCCTAGGAACAAAGGCCTCGGTATAAGGAGGAGTCGATAATGAAGGCTCGTAACTCTTCCATACATCACTCTCTTTACAATAAGAATGTGAGAAGTAGCGCTTGCCACTGACAAGATCAAACTCATAGTGAAAATCTGATCTCTCCGGTGTCACTACAACAACATCCAAGTACTTCTTATCAATATTGAGAACAGGTTTAAAATCAAAGAATAAGTGAGACTCTGGCTCCCCTTCAAAATTCTTATAACGGAATTGATCTTTCGTGCTAAACCAATTTCCTGTAGGAGAAATCGTCTCTACGATAACCTCTTTTTTTGCGCAGCTACTAACAAGTAGTGTTAAAAAAATAAGAAGGTAATTTAAATTTTTGAATTGACAAATACTTAGCATAAAGTCCAAAATAATCAACATCTCGTAATGGTTCGGTGTTGGAATTGGTAGACAATGCGGATTTAAAATCCGTTGGGCATTATGCCCGTGCGGGTTCAAGTCCCGCCCGAACCACCATTACTTTCCCATTACAAATTTATAAATAAGCTGGTCTCGAAAATTTCGGCGCTATCGCTTGAATTTTCTGCGAGCAAACTATTCGTCAAGGCCCAATGGCCCTTGCCGCACGTTTGAGTCCCGCCCGAACCACCATTACTTCCCAGCTAGAAATTTCTAACCACATTTAAATTATCAATTTTATTCAGGAATTTTTCAAGTGAAGATTATGCTGCCGTAGAACCGGCCTTTTTTGCTCCACTAATATGGTCAACAATGAACTGACCAAGAACTTCTAGATTCTTTTCACTATTTGCCTCGAATGAGAATCCAAAACCTTTCGGTCTCTTCTTAGAAACTCTTCGAATTTTAAGATCACAAACAATCGACTCAGAAAATGCTGGCGCATCAAGATATAACGTCACTTGTGAGCCAATCTTGATCTCTTCTTCATCTAGACGAGTGAGTTCTACAAACCCTCCCCCAAGACTGAGATTAGTCAGATACCCCTTATGCTCAATGCCATTAATAGTGAAATTCACAAGCTCATGAACTTCAGCTCTATATTCAGATCTTTCGACTAAGTAGACTGAGTTTTCAGGATTTTCCTTATCTTCTTTTAGTATTTTGCTCTGGGCAGTTAATTCAATAAAGTCTGAAACATGCTTCCAAACACCCTTACCTTGAATTTTGATAAGAGTCTCATTTGACACCTTTCCCGTACTCTTTAACTTAAGCATTTGATCATAACGATAAGGTCCTAAGACTCCCTCTCCGTTATCAATCATCCATTTGCAATTATTAGTAACTTCGAATGACTTTCCATTCTTAAGATCGTCTAGTCCAAGAATTTCATCAAAGTCTTCTTCTTCCATCATTTTCTCAGTTTGAGATTTTTCAGGTCGAGAAAGTTCAATTATCTTAGCCGCTTCACCAACAGGTGCCTCAACGAGCTCCTCCAGACTTGGTTTTGCAACCTCTATTTGTGGTTGAGTTTGTGCTTGGGCCATCTCGTTAACTCTCTCATGAAGAATATTCATTTTCCTCACGGCCTTATCGAGTTTATCTTTCATGACCTTATTTTCCATGACCTGATTCTTATATTTTACATAGAGCTTATCAAATTTTTCTTGCTGAACTTGATTGTGTCCATCAGTTGTTTCCAACGTAGACTCGACTTTGCCATTGAGTTCTCTAATATGATCTTCAATTCGAGTCATTGTCGCACTAAGATGATCGTCACCACTATCGGCCAGTTGTTCTTTGATATCTTTAATGTCTTTATTCTGATCGAGAAGCTTTTCTAAGACAGAATCGATCTTTGAAAATTTCTCTTCTAAATCAATATCGAGATTCTGTTCTGTATTTACAGGCTTAATAGATTCGACTTTCTCAGTAAGTTTTTGAAATTTGTCGTTGAATATTTTTTCTACTTTTTCTGTGAGAACTTGATCAGTTCTTTCTTCAATATTGATGAAGCTCTCAGAGCTTAATGAAACTTCTTGAGATTTAACGATCTCATCTTTAAGATCAATGAGATTCTTACTCACTTGTTCAATTAAATTATTATTAGTCGACTTTGGAGCTCTTGCAAAAGACTTCTCAAGAGATTCTAGCTTACTTGAAATCTTAGAGATATCAGATTCAACAGAGAGTGGTCTTTGAAAGTCCGTCATCTTAGAATCAATTTCACCAAGCTTTGTTTCAAGAAGACTAACAATACTTGAATCAACACTTCCTATTTCTTTGACTATAATTTCATCTTTAGGTTTAAAGTCTGGCTCTTCTACTTTGCTGTCACAAAATAGAGCTTCATTCTTAATGACAGAAGGAATACCTTTATGAGAGATAAGATGAACCCAGCGATCGAGTTCCTCTTCAAAAACATAGCTATCCTTATAAATACGACCGGCCTTTACCTCTAAGAAGAGAGCGCGTGCATCCAAACGGGCATAATCATGTCCATTTTTTGCAATAAAGAATTTGGTATTTATAAGATTTCTTTTCATCATAAACTACACTTCTTATTATCGGCAGAAATGCTATAATTCCTGAGTGATTAGCTAAAATTCATGCCAACAAATGTGAATAAAACAAGGGAATTGTTTATTTTCAACAACTTAAACAGATAGCAAAATGAAGACAAAATCTCTAATAT
>NZ_AUNJ01000262.1 GCF_000447775.1 Bacteriovorax sp. DB6_IX | reverse complement strand
CTTCTTTATTAGGTGTATTGTTATAAGAGAAAGGGATAAAGAAATTCCCCTTGTGAGGCAGAAGAACATAGCGCTTCTCCAATAGCGAATTATACTCCTTGCGAATTTGATCAATTTTCACTTCATCTTCAGCCAGAGCCGAAACTGAAAAGAAAAATAAGAACAGCAAGAAATACTTCATATGAACTCCCATAAAAAAAGGCATCTTAACGATGCCTTTATATATTTGTGAATTATCTCTTTATTGTAAAGTTAATAGAGTCAACTTCTCTCCATCTTCTTTTCTTTGTCAGCCTCACTGCAGTAGTTCCAGCTTTCCAATGTTCACTCAGGTTAAAA
>NZ_AUNJ01000261.1 GCF_000447775.1 Bacteriovorax sp. DB6_IX | reverse complement strand
AAAGTTTCTTCCCCTATTATTTTAATAGCTTGATTATTATAGACTTATTTAAAAGGCCTCGAAAAGAATTTTCCGCTATAAAGTAGGGAAGGATATTCTTGATTAAAAGAGTCGGATTAGTGGGCACATTTTGAAATTTTATCAATACTCTCAAAATCTTTCATTGCGTCAGAGACAAAGTGATCTTCTTGAAAGGGAAGGTGATCTCTTAAGAGAGCATTTACTAGATGAACTCTCTCTATGAAGCTGTCATTTTCAAGAAGGAGCTGTCTGATCTCCTTGTCCTTGATTAAGAAAGTACAGACATAGTCCAAGATGTGCTTATCTGTTTCCATTGTGGAGATAAATTGGTTTCTCTCAATTGTATTTGTGACATTATCTTTAAGCCAGTTAATAAGAATGAGTCTAATTCTTTCAAGTTTTGTCGTAACCCATTTTGGATCTTCGGGCTTGTCTTTTAGTGTTTCCACCCAATAAACAGGATAGGGAACAACTTGTTCCATTTCAATGATTCTCACTTTTCCGTGGCCCTTCATGAGAACTTTGAGAGTTCCATCATCAGCTCGCTCTAGAATAAGAGGTGTCCCGATTCCACAAACCTCTCGGGGTTCGGGAAAGTCATCAGGGTAGTCCATTTCATTTTGAGACAGTGCCACTCCAATAGGAGTATCTGTTGCAATCGCATCCTGAATGAGTTCTTCATACACTTCGTCGACAACATAGAGTGGGAGCGATGTGTTTGGATAGAACACAATATTATTTAGAGTGAGAATAGGAATCTTTTGGATCTGTCTCATGCATATTATTTTATATGGATTTGATATAATAATTTCTTAAGCTTGTTAATTTCAGGGAAAATGCGGCTCAATTCAGCTAGTTAGCGCGGCGCCTTGTCTTGAAAGTTAATAGATGCCACTATATTGTTAAGAAACATTAATTTATTGATAGTTTAAGTAAGAGAAGTTTTTGAAAATAGATAAAGTTCAACCACATTTAACATTTAAAGTTTGGGGTGGAGAGAAGCTCTGGCAATATAAGTCGCCAAAAAATCAGGGCGAAGTTCAACCCGAGGAACCTCTAGGAGAGACCTGGGAAGTTTCTCGTCACTCAGATGGTACTTCATTAACAAGTGAAGGAGAGAAGCTCTCAGAACTTTATTCAGAGGCAGAACTTCCTTATCTCATAAAATTTATCGATACTGGGGCCAACCTCTCAATCCAAGTTCATCCCGATGATGACTATGCTAGTGTGCATGAGAGTGATTCTGGGAAAACTGAGTGCTGGCTGATTATGGATTCTCAACCTGGAGCTGGTATTTATCTTGGCCTAAAGAGCGACGTCGATAAAGAGAAATTGAAAGCTGCAATTGATAAGGGGGAGAGGGTCAATGAACTTCTCAATTTCTATGAAGTAAAAGCGGGAGACTTCTTCTTTGTGCCTGCCGGAAGTATTCATGCTATCGGAGAAGGTGTGACCTTGGCCGAGATTCAGCAGTCTTCTGGAATCACATATCGAGTTTGGGATTGGAATCGAATGGGGACAGATGGAAAACCTCGTGAGCTTCATATTCAGAAGGCCCTTGATGTTATCAACTTTGATTCGAAACTAAATACGAAAGAATATTTCAAGTATGTCCCTGAAAGCTTCAAACACCCTGAAATAAGACTTGTCGAGCATGATGATTTTACAGTCACTTTCTTTTCAGCGAAGGAAACTGAGCTCGAGATAGACCTTGATAAGAGAGTCAATTCTCTCGTGGTCTTAGAGGGAGAAATAGAGTGCTTAGGTCAAACTTTCTCTAAATATGACTGTGGAATACTCCCTCCAAATGATGGGAGAGTCTGTGTTAGAATAGATAGTGAGGCTAAGTTTTTATTCGTCAAATAAAGAGGTAGGGTAAATTTATGATTAGAAGTTCTTTTGCAATATTTGTAACACTTCTAATAACTCTTTCCTGCACAAAGAAATCAGAAATTAAATTCACCGAGAATGCATTTTATATCAATCCGATTAAAACTGGTCTGACAGATGTACGCGTAGAGAAATGGAGAATTGGGCCAAACAGAGATCAAGAGGTTTCTAAAGGCGTGACTGTCTTCGTGAGTTTTCCTCTACTTGAAAGAGATGAGCTCGAAAGACTGGTTACTGAATTTGGTATTGATTCATGGCTTATTAAAGTTAAAAAGAGATCATTCTCTGTCAACACAACATTAGGTTATGTTTATATTCCTCTCATTGTTCCTGGTACACAAGGTAAGAATAAGAATCGACGTCACCAAATAAAGAAGGGAACATTCTCTGTTTATTATTCTGCAGCAGCTATCTCA
Organism: Bacteriovorax sp. DB6_IX; assembly: GCF_000447775.1. Taxonomy (GTDB): domain Bacteria; phylum Bdellovibrionota; class Bacteriovoracia; order Bacteriovoracales; family Bacteriovoracaceae; genus Halobacteriovorax_A. The sequence goes on along the minus strand of NZ_AUNJ01000261.1, from coordinate 4,705 downwards.
AAAAGGTTTGAGAACTTTGAGTGCCCTGCTTTTAATCACAACCGCTATGTTGAAGACTGGACAATAAATAAGAGACCGATCACTTTAGATCAAATATTTGCGGGACCATTGGAAGAGACATATATTGGCGCCAAAGTTACAGAGTATAGTTATAGCGGCAATATTCTTAATGGTGGGCAATCGATAGAAGGTGATTATACGGTAGAGATTGCTCTTTATAATCACAAAGAAAAGAAAAAGAAGAGTAACTATATTGAGTTAGTTGAAGTTTTAAATATTTCGGCCGAAAGACAAAGACAAATTTCTGGATGTGAAGGATTTCAAATTCCAACGAAAGAGGAAGATGTTAATAAGATGGAGCTCTTTCGTTGGAAACGATAATTAGTACTTCTTACAGTTTAGTGGAAAAGTCATTTCATGACCTTTTCTCGATCTGATATTTACGAAGTCTTCTAATTCACTAAAACTATTCTTATTATTTAAGTGAATTGTGTGTTTCTCTCCACCAACAAAGAATATCTTTGTGATTGCTGGTCCATTTAACTTTGTTCTTTGAGCAACTGTCTCAGCTGGAAATCTTCCATCAAGAGAAAGCTTGTCTCCGTTGATTTTAATGACAACATTACTTCTAGGTGTTGAGCACTTAACTTTAAGTGGGCTTTTTGCAGCTAGAACTGGTGTTGATAGTAATGTGAATAGCAATACTAAATTCTTCATCTTTTTCATTTTGATCCCCTAATTTATCTTCATCATTTGAGTATTATTCTCAGTATTAATAAAGCAAGTGACGTGCCAGTTTGATTGATAGGTTTTTAGGCACTTAGGAAAGGGGAGATGTCTAAAGTTTAGACGGCCTGTAAAAAAGTTAAGATTTTATAACAACTTTATTCAACACTTTAACTGCGTTTTCAGCTAAGATTAGATAAATGAACTTATTTCATAAAAACTCCTTAAAGCACAGAATCCTTATTCTCACTATTTTGGTGAGCTCGATTCTCTCAACCATTTTTACTCTAGGGTCTTTGACTGTAGATTATAGACTTGGTGTTAAGAAGATGGATCAAAGGATACACAATCTTGAGATTACAACTCTTGGGTCCTTAAAAGGAGCTCTTTGGGATTTGAATATGAAAATTATCAATGTTCAGCTAAATGATCTAGCTCAAATTGATGGTGTTATTCAAGTTAGACTCTACGATGAATCACATAACTCACTCTTCTACGGAGTGAATAAAACTTATAAGAAATCACTTTCTATTTTTAAAGAATTTGAAAAGGCCTATCCATTACATTTTGATGTCGATAAGAAGAAAGTCTATGGTGGAAAGCTCGTGATTACTTTTACGAGAGAGCATATCTATAAGGATGTTATCCGTAGAGCTCTTATTACTTTTATTTCGCAAGCGACGAAAACATTTGTCGTGTAATTTATTCTCATTCTCCTTTATGAGAGATTGATTACAAATGATCTTGTAAAGGTCTCAAATGTCTTAAAGAATTTAAACTTAACATCTACTGAAGAAAAAACTCTCTTTCCACAAAAGAGAAAGGCTGATGATGAGATTACAACCTTACAGAATCAACTCGAAGCGATGTCCAGAAGGTTGGCCAATATAAATAAAGAGAACAAAGAACTCTTAGAAGTCGCCAATGCTGAAAAGCTCCTCCAGGAGAGTAAGGCCTTAAATGCTGCACGTCTTGCCTCTTTAGGGGAAATGGCCGCAGGTATTGCTCATGAAATTAATAACCCTTTAACAATTATTAAGGGGAATATTCATGCCATGGGTAAAAGACTTAAATCTGGAAACGAAATTAATGAAGAGCAATTCATTCAATCCTTTCAAAAAGTTGACGTGGCAATTGATCGTATTACAAAAATTATTAGAAATATGAAGAAGATCTCGAGGGATACAAGTGAAGAAGTTTTGAATAATATTCAACTTGAAGAACTCGTTAAAGACACTCTTGAGTATTACAAAGAGAAGTTCAGAAAGAATGATGTCCAATTTCAAGTCTTCTATAACTATGATTGTTTGGTCAATGTGCGAGAAGTGGAATTGTGCCAAGTTCTCATAAATATTCTTAATAATGCTAATGATGCAGTATCTACTGTTCCTAAGAAGTGGATTAATGTCCATCTTGAAGATGGGGGAGACTTTGCTTTAATCAAAGTAAGTGATTCTGGGCCGGGTGTTTCATCTGAAAATATCGAAAAGATTTTCAATCCATTCTATACGACTAAGGAAGTCGGTAAAGGGACAGGTCTTGGTCTTTCAATTTCTAAGGATGCGATGGAACAGATGGGAGGGGATCTCTCTCTTGAAACGGACTCTGAGGTAACGAGCTTCACCCTCAAGCTTAAAAAAGCCTAATCAATATCAAATTCAGCATATTTTTCTAGAAGCTCTTCGGCCAGCTGTTCATCCGTGAGCTCTATCTTGTCTTTGCCTAAAAGCTCCACTGGAATACTTGGATCGACTTCATCACTTGAGAATCCAAAAGGGCAGTCATCGCAACCGCTCTTGCAGCAAAACTTCTTTTTCTTGCTTGGAATACTTGTAACCATGACGCAGTGTCTCGCTTCTGGGAAAAAACTAGGCCCTTCATTCAAAGGGCCATAAACAGTGTGTGTGAGAATGTTTTTTTAAAACGCAGAGTTTATATCTAGTTTGAAACAAGAGATCAAGCATAAATTTAAATTGTTGTAGTTTCAGCTATTTAGGCAAGATGGATGCATATTGTAAGAGGATAACAATTCTAATAAGATAGAGTGTATATATATTTATTTAGGAAGAGCATAGGAATAGTTTAAAAGAGAGGAAGAACTATGGAAAAACCATGGCTTAATGAATATGAGGCTGGAGTCCCTCATGAAATTAACCCAGAGACTTACAACTCAATCCCTGAGTTATTAGAAGAGTCTTTTGAAAAGTTTGCGAAGAAGCCGGCTTTTCACTGTATGGGGAAAACGCTGACTTACTCAGAGATGGATTATCTTTCACGTAAGTTTGCATCGTATTTACAGAATAATCTTGGACTAAAGAAAGGGGATCGTGTTGCTATCATGATGCCAAATATTCTTCAGTATCCAGTTGCTCTTTTTGGAATTTTGAGAGCTGGAATGGTGGCAGTTAATGTTAACCCACTTTATACAGCGAGAGAGCTTGAGCATCAGCTTAAAGATTCTGGAGCAAAAACAATTATTATCTTTGAAAACTCGGCAAGTGTCTTGGCCGAGATTATCGACAACACTCCAGTTGAGCATGTTCTTGTAACTCAAATTGGTGATATGCTTAAATTCCCAAAGTCACTTCTTGTGAACTTTGTTATTAAGCACGTTAAGAAAATGGTACCAAAATGGAACCTAAAAAATTCAATTCCTTTTCTTAAAGCAGTTGATGAAGGTGATGAGTCGAAATACAGCCGAGTTGAAATCACAAATGATGAAACGGCTTTCCTACAGTACACGGGTGGAACAACTGGTGTTTCTAAGGGAGCGGAGTTAACTCATAGAAATATTGTGGCCAACCTTACTCAAGCAAAAGCTTGGATTTCAAACAAAACTGAAGAAGGGAAGGAGATTATTATTACTCCTCTTCCGCTTTATCATATCTTCTCACTGACTGCGAACTGTTTTACATTCTCAACAATCGGTGCACTTAATGTTCTTATTACTAACCCAAGAGATATTCCTGGATTTATTAAAGAACTAAAGAACTGGAATTTTACGGCACTGACAGGGGTTAACACGCTTTTCAATGGTCTATTAAATAATCCAGAATTTGCAAATGTAGATTTCTCATCACTTAAGCTAACTCTTGGTGGTGGAATGGCCGTGCAAAGAGCTGTCGCAGAAAAGTGGAAGAATGTGACTAAGACTCCTCTGATCGAAGCTTATGGTCTAACGGAAACTTCACCTGCTGCATGTATCAACCCAATGAATCTTGCTGATTATAATGGAAGTATTGGACTTCCGGTTTCATCTACGGATGTTTGTATTAAAGATGATGATGAGAATACACTTGCTCCGGGAGAGATCGGTGAGCTTTGTATAAAAGGTCCTCAGGTCATGAGAGGTTACTGGAATAGACCTGAAGAAACTGCAAAAGTTATGACTGCTGATGGCTTCTTTAAAACTGGTGATATCGGAATCATGGATGAGAAAGGATTCTTCAAAATTGTTGATAGAAAGAAGGATATGATTCTTGTTTCTGGATTCAATGTTTATCCTAATGAAGTTGAAGATGTTATTATTACTCACCCAAAGGTATTTGAATGTGCTGCAGTTGGTGCTCCGGATCCAAAGTCAGGTGAAGTCGTGAAACTCTTCGTCGTAAAGAATGATGAGTCTCTAACAGAAGAAGAACTCAAGGCTTTCTGTAAAGAAAATCTTACGGGATATAAAGTTCCAAAGATCTACGAATTTAGAGCTGATCTACCAAAATCAAATGTTGGAAAAATCCTACGTAAAGATCTAAGAGATCAATAAAATCGAATAAGTAAGGGGTCTTAAAGGCCCCTTTTTTTGTTCCTATACCTTGAAATAATCACCATTATCACAAATTGTTATTGGAATTCTCTTCCTTTCTCAAGCATATTAAATTCAGTGAAAAGGGAGAAATAATGAAACTCATTATAGTGCTAAGTTTAGTTGCTATTGAACTTACTATTCAAGCAGCTTGTTCTTATTCTATTGGAAAAGAGA
>NZ_AUNJ01000260.1 GCF_000447775.1 Bacteriovorax sp. DB6_IX | reverse complement strand
CTTATAAAGAGAGTGAGGTTTAGCTCGATTTCATCAAAGAATGACAGGGCCTCACCATTAAAGTTAAATTGAGAATTCATACGTGTTGATTTTCTAAACTTCTTAGAAAATTTGATATACATCTCAACTTGATTACGAAGCAGATGGTGAACTTCTTTATCAGTGTAATCAATATTTGAATTTAAAAGAAGCTCTGTATAGTCATTGAGATAATGACCTTTTGCCAACCAATCAAAAGTTGAAAGGATTTTTTCTCTCTGTCCTAACCTCTCAGCAAGAGCAAAGTTAAGCTTGGCACTCTCACACTTATGGCCTCTTTCTTCAGCACCTTCTAACTTCTTAATAAGTTCTTCATTAGATTCGCTAAATACCTTTTCACTAAGGCGGCAAGTTGGGATGATTAAATTACCATGTGCTTGAACACTGGCCACAAAAACGACTGTCATAATAATTAGATTTTTCATATGACAGTCGTAACACAAAGTGTTTACAGAACAAGTTCGTCTGTAATTATTTCAAATAAGTTTTCTTGATCAAGTATATGATTACAGGATCTTACAATCTACGGTAAGGCATTGTAAGCATCGTAATATACCTGCCAATTTCCACGAACCTTCTTCCAAATCACCATATACTTATTTGTTTGGACAAAAGATGCGCCAGTGCTAGGGTCAGTAAAGTGAATTTTATTCTGACCAATTTCGATATATTTTCTCTTACTAATCTTCTCAAATGAGAGAGACTCAAGCTCAAGAGCAGTGGCACCTGCAGCTAATGCTCCGGTATAAAAAGCTTTCACAGCATCCCTTCCCGTTAGAACTGGTGCTTGGGGTGCAAGAAATGTTGTATCCACAGTATAATGAGAAACAACCTCATCAAGATCACCCTGTGCAACAGCATCAACGATTTTCTGATTAACCCCTAAGATATCTTGAAGTGCACCGGCCATTACAGTTGAACCAATAAACCCCGTTACTAAAAGTACTGTTAAAATCTTTTTCATAATTCCTCCTTAAATTATTTATCTCTAGCCTATCTAAGAAAGAAATTTCTAAGAAGTAGGAAAAGTAGCGTTTTACGTTAAGTTTTCTTGATTCTATTTTTTGTATGCAAAGTGTCTCTATAGCTCTCATAACAGTCATAATACTCTCCAGAAGCGATATCAAAAACCTTATCTGCTAACGTTGAAACTAAGTGTCTATCGTGACAAGTAAAGATCAGAGTTCCTCTATAAGCGTCCAACGCCTCCTCTATGGCCTGACGAGATTTTATATCAAAATGGTTCGTTGGCTCATCGAGAATGAGAAGATCATGGGCAGCTAAGAGTGCCTGTGATAATTGAATCTTTCGCTGCTGACCTAAACTTAGCTCACACAAAGAGCTTTGCACATCAAGTCCTCTAATTCCGAGATAGGCCATTAAATTATACATCGCAACCCTTTGTTCTTTAGTCTGGGACTCTAAGGCTTTTGCTACGGAATCTTGTTCTATTTGCGAGAGTTCCTGCTCCAGCAACAAGATTCTAAGGTTATCAGGCATCCACAGTTTTCCATGAGTAGCATAAAGATCCCTATTGAGAATTTGTAACAAGGTTGTCTTCCCCGCGCCGTTAGGACCGACAATAGCGATTTTTTCACCACGCCTAATTGTAAAATTGATATGAGAGAAGATTGGTCGATCATAGACCATTGCTAAATCACGAGTCTCAATATAGACCGAGTTCTTTGCAAAATCTTTTTCAAAGAATTTAAGATTTAGTTTCCTTTCTACTTGTGGCCTCTTTAAGTCTTCAACTATATTTTGCAATCTTCTTTCAATGACTTTAGCTGTATTCATCTTCTTCATTGGATTTGCCTTAGCAGAGGCTGATCCCTCATCTCTTTTACAAATACCACCGTTTTTCTTTATCGAGCGAGTCTCCTTAAAATTCTCCATTTTGTCGGCCACACTACGGGCCTTAACGGCCGAGGCTTGTAACTGATGAATCTTTCTTTTCTGCTCCTGATACCTTACTACACTTGCCTGATACCTCTTCTTTAATTGCTCTTCAAAGAAAGAGTAATTACCACTGAATGAATCGAGTAAACCATGATTGAGATACCAAACTTCATTTGCACAATTTTCGATAAACTGTCTATCATGGCCAATCATCAGAACAGTTTTCTTAGTTTGACTAATGAAATCTTCAAGCCATTCGATTGCATCGATATCGAGGTGATTAGTAGGTTCATCAAGGATGTAGAGATTCACATTCTCGAGAAAGAGCCTTGCTAATTGAAGACGTGTCCTTTCACCACCACTTAGTGTCGCCACATGATTATTTTGATTAAGATGACTTAGATTGAAGCGTTCAATGACTTATTCAACTTTTACTTCAAAAGAATAGCCTCCCTTTTCATCATATTCATAGATTAACTCATAGTCAGAACTCATCTGTTCACGAAGCTTGGCGAGTTCTTCTCTAACTTGCCAGAGATAGTCAGCGATACTCAGCTCATTAAATTGTGAAATATCTTGCTCGACAAGACCAATTTTTAACTCTCGTGCCTTGGATATAACCCCTGTATAATCGCTTAGTTTACCTGAGAGTATATTGACGAGAGTAGATTTACCCGCGCCATTTTCTCCAATCAAAGCAATCTTTTGTCCTTGATTAATAGTGAAATCAATATTTTTTAATATCTCTTTTGAAGAGTCTCTATATGTATAAGATATTTTATGTGCTTCCATTTGGAACATATATTTCTCCATATTTTATGAATGAATAAAATGACATCAATTCGTAAGACATGATTGTTCACGATAATCTCCTAGTTAAATGTAATTGAAATAAAAAAAGCCGGATCAATGTCCGGTGATATCTTTAAGAATTTGCGAAGAGTTTTTTAGAAACTATTTGAAATAAAGATAACTATCGTAACATTGATCCTTGAATAGATTGAATTGAAATAATGTTCACAGATAGCTCCTGTAAGAGTGATAGTAGCTTTAATTTATCATATCTATCAATAAAGTCAAATAAACTGATTTATAAACAGAAAAATGAATTGTAATTATAGAGGCTTAGAATCATTATTTTTT
>NZ_AUNJ01000259.1 GCF_000447775.1 Bacteriovorax sp. DB6_IX | reverse complement strand
ATGAACCAGGATTGTAATCTGAAGCAATGGCCAATTTACAACCAGCATCAATCATCTTCTTAGCATTGGCCTGAGGTTTTCCTAGGAACCATCCTGTACCAGGAAGAACAGTTGCAACAGTGGAAGACTTTGCAAGAGCTTCAATGCCGTCTTGTGTAGTGCAGAGGAGGTGATCAGCACTTAGGGCATTAAACTCTGCTGCAAGTTTAGCTCCCTTGTTGTCACCAAACTCATCAGCATGAATTTTTAGTTTGAAGCCAAGCTTGAGAGCTTCCTCGAAGAGAAGTTTAGTATCTTCATACGAAAAATAACCTAATGGGAGGTTGAATGTCCTCAAAATACAGAACAAATTTTGAAAGATTTATCACATTATAAAATTAAAAGTGTTGTCATGAATTTAGATAGTTACTCCAATCTGGAAGATAAATACAAAATTCAGGTTAAAAGGATAAGAAATATTGAAGAGCTGCCCTCGATTTTGGAGGGCAGCTAGTTTATAGAAAATTATTTTTTATGTAGGTAGTCCAAAGTTCAGATTTATGTGAAAAGTAAGAGCTTTCATCAGGCGTGCGTGAAGTATTAAAAGTTTTATCAACACGCCAAAGCTCAGTAACCTTATCCATTGATGTTAAACCAGTACCAATAGCTGCGGCCATTGCTGCCCCATAAGCAGTGGTTTCTATAACATCCGGTCTTATGACTTCAATATTTGAAATACTCGATTGAATATTCATTAAAAGATCATTTGCAACTGCACCACCATCTACCTTTAAAGTCTCAATTGACTTGTCAAAATCTATTTCCATCGCCTTAATTAAGTCGTTAATTGAAAGAGCAATACCTTCAAGTGCAGCTCTAGAGATCTCTGGAACGCCAGAGTCTCGTGTTAATCCAATTAAGGCAGCCTTAGCTTCTGATTTCCAATAAGGCGAGCCAAGACCTGTGAAAAAAGGTAGAAGGAGGATATCTTTTGTCGATTGTAAGTTTTTAACTTTAAGAGCTTCTCTTTCAATATCAGGTGAAGCATCGAAGAACTTTAAATTGTCCCTTAACCATTGAACACAGGCTCCTGCAATATAACAAGAACCTTCAAGAGCATAATAGGTTTTATTATTATATTTATAAGCAACTGTTGTAAGAAGCCCATTGTCTGAATATTTAATTTCCTCACCTGTATTAACAAGCATGAATGCACCAGTACCATAAGTACATTTACCTTCACCACTTCTAAAACAAGCTTGACCAAAAAGAGCAGCCTGCTGATCTCCGAGGATTCCAGAAATAGGAATGCCATCAGGAAGAAAACCGAGACCCTTAGTAAACCCAAACTCACCAATACTCTCACATATTTCAGGCAGAATATTTTGAGGGACATCAAGAAGATTAAGCATCTCTTGATCCCAGTCAGTAGTTTCTAGATTCATCAGCATCGTACGAGAAGCGTTAGAAGTATCTGTTTTATGAGAGACATGACCTGTTAATTTATAAAGTAGAAAGGTATCAATCGTACCTATAAGTAAGTCATCATTATTAAAAGCTTCCTTTACAGAAGAATTGTTCTTTAATAACCAGTTAATTTTAGTACCAGAAAAATATGGATCAACAGTTAGACCAGTCTTTTTATGAATTTGTTCTGTATGCCCTTTAGACTTTAGCTCTTCACAAAACTTAGAAGTTCTTCTGTCTTGCCATACGATTGCATTTGCAATTGGTTGACCATCTTTGGTAAATGCACAGGTCGTCTCACGTTGATTTGTTATACCAATGGCCTTGATCTGATTGGGCAGAACATTGAACTTCTTTAGAGCTTCTTTCGTAGTATCTTCAACCGTTTGCCAGATATCATTAAGATTATGCTCGACCCATCCAGGTTCAGGATATATTTGTTGATATTCTTTATTAACTTTACCGACTAACTCAAATGTCTCAGCATTAATTATTACGGCAGTTGTCCCAGTCGTTCCCTGGTCAATTGAAAGAATGAACATGAAGGCTCCAGTTATTTAGTTAATTGAAATATTTGTATCACTTGGTTGAGCGATAACATTAATAATCGCTTCCCAGCGTTTTGCAACAAGACTATTGGTCTGAGTGAGTAAGATAAAAGAAAGGGAGATCAATACTAGAAAAAGTAGAATGAATTCAATAAATGTCTGACCATCTTCTTTTACAAATCTACGTTTGTGTCGTAGAATGCTCAACCTAATTAGTCGGAAAACTCTGCAGTGTTTCATAAATTGTATTTTCCCTCTATACTATTATGGTATTTGCTAAGGGTGTAAGGACTCAATGAAGAAAATATTACCATTTAAATATATAATCTTAGTTGCAATTATTATTGTAACAGCTTTAGTTGTTCCGGAGAATGGGTATCTTTCTGCGAAAAAGTCTGACGAAGTTAATAAGAAACATCAGCATTACGAAGCTATCCTAAAGTCAATGGATGTGAAATCGCTCGCAGGTAAGTCATTTGATAAGAAAAACCTTCTATCTGACGTGGTTATTCTAAACTTTTGGGCGTCGTGGTGTAAGCCTTGTCTAGAGGAGTTTCCTTCTCTTGTGAGTCTGAGAAAGAATTATCCAACTGAGAAATTAAAAATCATCGGAATAAACTCTGATGAAGATAATGTTTTAAAGAATATTAAGAAAATTCAAAAAAAATATAATCTAAATTTTGATGTTGTCGTAGATAAGAATGGATCTCTAACAGATAAGTTTATGATATCAGCAATTCCTGTCTCAATTATCTTTCATAATGGTAAAGTAATTGAGGTCTCACAAGGTGCAAAGGATTTTGACTCAGAAGAGTTCAAAGAGAAGATAGAGCCTATTATTAAATAGGCTCTGCTAGGTTTCTTCCCCAATTATAAGTAATTTCAGAAATTTTATTTGTCTTAAAAACAGCAAATCTCGGCTTGAGCCCTGGGATAATTGCACCTTGGTTGTTAAATCCAAGAGCTGCCGCAGAGTTCATTGTGATAGCACTCCACATCTGTGTCATATTGAGTGGGTACATAGGTGCGGCCATAGATGCGATAAGAAGGAGATTGTCACAGTGACATGAACCAGGATTGTAATCTGAAGCAATGGCCAATTTACAACCAGCATCAATCATCTTCTTAGCATTGGCCTGAGGTTTTCCTAGGAACCATCCTGTACCAGGAAGAACAGTTGCAACAGTGGAAGACTTTGCAAGAGCTTCAATGCCGTCTTGTGTAGTGCAGAGGAGGTGATCAGCACTTAGGGCATTAAACTCTGCTGCAAGTTTAGCTCCCTTGTTGTCACCAAACTCATCAGCATGAATTTTTAGTTTGAAGCCAAGCTTGAGAGCTTCCTCGAAGAGAAGTTTAGTATCTTCATACGAAAAATAACCCTCTTCGTGGAAAATATCGACGGCATCTATAATATGTTCGTCCGCAAGATCTTTCATAAGAGGTATAACAACCTGATTGAGATATTCAGCTGAGTCTTTAAATGATTTCGGTACAGCATGTGCTGCAAGATATGTATTAAATATTTGAATTCTTGGAGCAAAATGTTCTTTGATACGACCAATAACTTTTGAACAAAGTTTTTCGCCCTCGTAGTTCAATGCATATCCAGATTTGATTTCAATAGTACCTACGCCGTAAGATGCAATTCTTTCAATCTTCTCAACAGTACTGTTGAAGAGCTCATCTTCCGAAAGAGAATTTGTTCCTTTTGAAGTTGATAAAATTCCACCACCAGCTTTTGCAATAGCTTGGTAGTCGGCTCCATTGAGTCGCATAGTATATTCATCAGCTCTGTTTCCACCAAATATGGCGTGAGTGTGAGAATCTACAAGTTCTGGAGTAAGAACTTTACCCATTAGGTCAATTTCTTGATCAATCTTATAGTTAGAAGGTATATTCTCCTTAGAACCAACCCATAGAATCTCTTCTTGATTATGAATTACGGCTGCATTATCAATAATACAACTATCCTCAGGAAGTAGATTTCTACCATCCTTTTTAAAAGCACTTTCAAGAGTTAGTACTTCTGAAATATTATTTAAAAGGGTGATCACTACTGTAATTCTCCGATAACTTCTTCTACTGCATTTAATAACTCGTTATTGTTAATAAGTGCTTTGATATTGTTCATATCTTTATAAAATACACGGTCATCTTCAATTCTTGGAACAGTTTTTCTTACATGAGAAACGACTGCTTCAATTGCAGGTGATGATTTTAATGGTCTATGGAATTCGATTGCCTGTGTATTACAAAGGAATTCAATTGATAAACAACTTGTTAAGTTATCAAGTACTTCGTGTAGCTTTCTACCTGAAGTAACACCCATAGAAACGTGATCTTCTTTATCAGTTGAAGTTGGAACTGAGTCAACAGAAGCTGGGTGGCATAAATACTTATTTTCTGAAGTTAGAGCTGCAGACGTTACGTGTGCAATCATTAAACCACTATTGAGTCCAGAGTTAGGCGTCAAGAATGCCGGTAAGTCAGAAAAAGTAGGGTTCATCATTTTTTCAACACGTCTTTCAGAGATATTACAGAGCTCTGCTAAACCAATGGCCAAATAGTCCATTGCCATAGCAATAGCTTCACCATGGAAGTTTCCACCAGAGATAACTTCATCATCTGAAATAAAGATAAGTGGATTATCTGTTACTGCATTTAATTCAAGAGTTAAAACCTCGCGAGCATGAGCAAGGGTCTGTCTACATGCACCGTGAACTTGAGGTACACATCTTAGAGAATATGGGTCTTGCACTTTACCACAGTCTGGGTGCGACACTAAAATCTCACTACCATCAAGAATCTTATTGAGGTTAATGGCAGAAGAAAGTTGACCTGGGTGTGGTTTAAGACCGTGGATCTTATGATCGTAGGCCATAATAGTTCCTCTAACACCATCAACTGTCGACGCCGCCGCGATATCTGCAAGTTTCATAAGCCTTTCAGCTTTGTGAATGGCTAGTGCACCAAGTGCTGCCATAACAGCTGTTCCATTAATTAGAGCAAGTCCATCCTTAGGTCCAAGAACAACTGGTTCTTCACCAATGTCACGAATTGCAAAGTCAGATCTCACGAGCTTTCCGTCATAAATAACTTCACCTTCACCAATTAAGGCAAGGGCAATGTGAGATAGGGGGGCAAGGTCACCTGAAGCACCAACAGAACCTTTTTCGGGTACTACGGGTGTAATATCGTGATTTAAAAATTTAAGTAATAATTCGATAGCGTCGATTGTGACACCAGAAAACCCAGAAGCAAGACAGTTTGCACGAAGTAGCATAATTGCTCTCGTGACTTCTCTACTAAAAGGCTGACCAACACCAGTACAGTGAGAACGAATTAGATTAACTTGAAGAGTCGAGAGGTCATCTTTTTGAATATGAACGCTAGAGAGTGCACCAAACCCTGTATTGATACCATAGACAGGCTCACCTTTTTCTACAATTTTTGTGACATATTCTTTCGACTTAATAACACTTTGCTTAGCAATATCTGAAAGTTTAACAGTTGTTTCACCTTTCTTTGCATTTGCAATCGTGAAAATATCTTTAATTGTTAAACCATGACCATCTAAAATAAATTCTTTACTCATAAATTCCTCTATTATCTTAAAGAGTTTATATAATTCGCATACTCACTTTGATCATTCTTAAAAATATAAGAACCAGCAACAAGGTTGTTTGCACCTGCATCTCGTACAAGTTTAGCTGTTTCATTATTAATTCCACCATCAACCTGGATGATGAAATCAAGTGCATGAGTATCTTGTAATTCTTTTAATTGTTTAATTTTCTGGATAGCTGATGGCATAAATTTTTGTCCACCGAAGCCAGGTTCTACTGACATCACTAGAACTAGATCGCAATGGGCCAGAACATCAAGTTCAATTTCCTCAACCGGTGTATTTGGCTTGATTGAAATACCTACCTTTGGATAGAACTGTTTCGCAAGTTCAATCAATTTGAGCGGGTTGCTTTCAGCTTCTAAATGAAATGTAATATTGTGAATATTTGAATCCTTCAATTCCACAATATGGAAGTTCGGATTTGTTACCATAAGATGAACATCTAATGGAATCGATGTTATCTTAGAGATTTGCTTTATAATAGGGATTCCAAAAGTCATATTAGGGACAAAATGACCGTCCATAACATCAAGATGTAACCAAAGATCATCATTACCTTGTAAAGCTTGTATGTCGCTTTGAAGGTTCATGAAATCTGCAGCTAAAATACTTGGGGCAATCGTAACCATAGGAACTCCTATTTTAAAGTTATTTGCTCACTAATATTTTGAAGTCCATTTGCTAAGTCAGTGTCCTTACTTGCTTTTTTTCCTTCAAGCTGAACATAAGATAAACGGATTGTTTTATCTGTTGTTCCAATTAGCATTTTCTGATCATGTAGTTTGAATTCGCCAGGCTTTAATGTGAGAGAGTTATATTCCTCAATCTCGATGACTTTAAGCCTCTTATTGTTTAAAAAACAATATGTTCCTGGCCATGGTTTTAGTGCTCTAACTTTGTTCCAAATGACTTCAAATGATTCTTCTGCAAAATTTAAATGACCATCTTCTTTTTTAAGAGTTGGCGCAAATGTGACAGCTGACTCATCTTGAACTTTTTCTGAAACACTATCGTTTAAAAGATCAGTAATAAAATCATTTAAAGTTAGTGCCGCTTGGAACTTTAAACGTGTATATAGTTGGCCACCTGTTTCAGTTCTAGATAATGAAATAGGGTGTTCTTTTACAAGATCACCAGCATCCATTTTCTTCACCATTTTTTGAATTGAAACACCAGTGCTATCATCTCCGTTTAAAAGAGCATATTGAATAGGTGCTGCACCTCTATACTTTGGAAGAAGTGAGGTATGGATATTAAAACAGCCTTCTAAAGGTAGGTTGAGTACTTTTGTTCCTAAGAATTGAGCAAAAGCAAGAACGACGAAGAAATCAATTCTTTCATTTTCAAGCTTATTTAAGAAATCTTCTTCTCTATTTATATTCTCAGTCTGAAAAAAGTTAATTTATTTGATTTGGCATACTCTATAACTGGAGGAGACTGAAGCTTTTGTCCTCTTCCAGCCGGCCTATCAGGCATACTCACCACATATTTTAAATTAATATGTGGATGGTTATTTAAAAGCTCAAGAGCAGGAACTGAAAAGTCAGGTGTTCCAAAGAAAACAACATTAAACTTCTTCATTTCTATCCTTGTCTCTTCTTTGCTTTCATATATTTCTTAGTAAGAA
>NZ_AUNJ01000258.1 GCF_000447775.1 Bacteriovorax sp. DB6_IX | reverse complement strand
TCATATTCTTCAGGATATAACTCTTCGATATCGATGATCTGTAATAATCGATCGAAGATAAGAGGTTTAAAACTTGGGTCAAAACCATTAGCAGAGATGACCTCCTCAACTAAGACAAATATCTCTTTAACTAAGCTAAAGCTTAATCCATCAAAGAGCCTCTCTTCTAGTACAAGGGCATCTCGTTTATTGATATGGCAAATCTTATTTAAGAATTTAGTTTTTTCTTCTAAAGATTTCGATAATATAGACTCC
>NZ_AUNJ01000257.1 GCF_000447775.1 Bacteriovorax sp. DB6_IX | reverse complement strand
TTTATAAAGAAAGACCTCTCTTCTTTAGAGAAGAGAAGTGCCAAACAAATGATGAAGTTCACACTAAAACAAAGAGCTGACTTAATAAAGAAAAGGGTCCAAGTACTGGTATTGAAGTATTCAATATAATAATAACCCCCAACAGAGGCAGCACATATATAAACTAACGAAGGAATGAAACTCAATAACAACTCATTCTTTTTGAAGTTAAAAACATCTTCTAAGTGTTTCATCATCCACCATATAAAAATAACGAAATATGAGAATAAAGTTCCTAAGATAGGCCCTACATGGCCATACTCAATCGTAAAGAAAATAGAAGNA
>NZ_AUNJ01000256.1 GCF_000447775.1 Bacteriovorax sp. DB6_IX | reverse complement strand
AAAATTTCAAGCAAAAATTATTTCGAAATTCCGTTAAGAAGTGTCGCCATTTCAATTGCAGAGAGAGCTGCTTCCCAACCTTTATTCCCAGCTTTTGTCCCTGCTCTTTCAATTGCTTGCTCAATTGTATCTACAGTTAGAACACCAAAAATCACTGGAGTATCCGTATCATAAGAAACTTTTGCTACACCTTTAGCAACTTCATTTGAAACATAGTCAAAGTGAGGTGTAGAACCTCTAATAACAGCA
>NZ_AUNJ01000255.1 GCF_000447775.1 Bacteriovorax sp. DB6_IX | reverse complement strand
TCTTGATAAGATTGGGGAATCAGACCATTAAAAAGATCGTGTTTATTCTATTTATACAATTGTCCTTTTCGGCCTTCGCTGGAGAGTTTCATCATTTCTCAAAGACGGAAATAGAGAATTCCTCATTCAATAAAATTAATGCCATTTATCAAAGCTATGTCTCTTTCTTTATTAGAATGGAGAGAGATTCTATTTATGATAAGAGTTTCGATTCTAATAAGAAGAGTCTAAAGAAGAATCTAGAGTGGAAAAAGAAATTTCAAAAACAAGTACTTTTCAATATCTTCTTTAGTGAGGCCATCGCTACGAGTGGACTAAAACCGTGTTTCTTTGGAACATGGGAATCAGTTATTGAGTATGGAAAATGTCA
>NZ_AUNJ01000254.1 GCF_000447775.1 Bacteriovorax sp. DB6_IX | reverse complement strand
TNAGATTCCAAAAGAATGAATTCTTAATGTACATGGGCCCTCCAGCCTTGTTTCTCTATTCATTCTATATCTTCATTTTTTTTTATGATACAACTAAAATAGTGTATAATGTATGCATAAATGCATGGATATATATGGAAACGAACTGGAACTTATTGAAATTTGATTGGGAAAGAGCAAAAGCACTGGTTGCCGTTGCTGAAGCAGGCACTTTTTCTGGAGCTGCTGAACTTCTCAAATTGGCCCAGCCAACTCTGGGAAGACAGATTAAGGCCCTTGAAGATGAGCTCGGAGTGGCCCTTGTTGAAAAGGTAGGAAAGAGGCTTGAGTTAACGCCAATTGCAACAGAGATATTGGAAAAGTTTCAGCTTATGGCCGAGGCTGCAGAAGAGGTTAGTTTAATTGTTAAGGGAAACTCTAAAGAGCTCGAAGGGACAGTATCAATTAGTGCCTCTGAATCATATGCAGCTTTTCTATTACCAAAGATTCTTCTAAAGATGCGAAGAGAATATCCTAAAATTCATATTGATATCATTGCGACTAATGACTCTACTGATTTAATAAAGCGCGATGCTGATATCGCTATTCGAAACTATCGCCCTGTTCAAAACGATTTGATCATAAAGAATATTGGTCAAAGTAAGTTCCACATTTATGGAACTCAAGAGTACCTTGATGAGCTAGGTGAGATCAAAGAAGTGAGTGATTTAAATCGTGCGAACTTTATCGGAATAATGGAAAGAGAGACGCTCATTCAAGGATTAAATGTTTTTGGTCTAAATTTAGATCAAGAGAACTTCCCAATAAACTCCTCTAGTCACCTGGCCCATTGGGAAATTGTTAAGCAAGGTGGTGGACTAGGTTTAATGGCCTCGAGTGTGGGTGATAGGGAAGAGGGTCTAGTAAAGGTTTTACCAGACTCTTTCCCTGAGATGATTGTTGAGAATTGGCTTGTGAGCCATCGTGATTTAAAGAATAGCTATCGTATAAGAGCGGTATACGACTTTCTCTATCAAGAGCTAAAGCGAACACTTCTCATGGCCAATGAACCATTTTGAATATCTTCAATATCAAAAGTTAGCTGATCATCTTTTGCCGCTGCACCTAAAATATAGAGTAGAGGAAGATAGTGCTCTGGAGATGGAATACTTAGTTGTCCGACTTTCGATTTAAGAGGATCTTTAACTAAGGCCATAAAGTCGCGCTCTTCAATTCTTTGTTTTGCCCATTGGTCAAATTCAACGGCCCAATCCATGGCCGGTGCATCTATTTCACGGGAAAGAATTCTGAGATTGTGTACGATATTTCCACTTCCCATAATCATGACTCCTTGCTCTCTTAGAAAAGACAGTTGCTTGCCAAGCTCATAGTGGAACTCAAATGGTTTTGTACGATCAAGACTTAATTGAATCACAGGAACATCTGCTTGCGGATAAATATGACGTAAGACTGACCATGTCCCATGATCAAGACCCCAGCGATTAAAGTCAGCACCAATGAGTGGATTTTTTATTTCACCCTGAATATCTAAGACCAATTCTGGACTTCCGGGAGCAGGGTATTGAACTTCGAAGAGTGGACGTGGAAAGCCACCAAAGTCATGGATTGTTTTAGGTTGATCCATACCTGTAAGCCAAGTCCCTTGAGTTTCCCAATGAGCAGAAACCATGAGAATGGCCTTAGGCCTTCCAAGAGTTTTAGCAAGCCCTTGCAGTTTCTTAGTGAAGTCATTTTCTAGAATGGCATTCATTGGCGAACCATGTCCCAGAAAAATTATTGGTTGCTTCATAACTTTATCTCCTGTCCTTAAAACCTTCGTCAGGGCGAGAGCAATTCCACTCGCGCCTAGACTTGTAATAAAGGCCCTTCGATTAAATGGCATTAGTTCGCCTTCCAAGCTTCTTTGTAGTCTCTCACATAATCTGTAAGAGATAATGGCTTGCGTCCTAGTATCTTCTCTACATTATCTGTTAAGCCAGCGTTGTAGCCTTCTTTTAAAAAACCAAGAATCAGAAGGAGAAAGTCTGAGTAGTCCTCAGGAAGACCTGCTGCTAGAAGTCCCTCTCGCAATTGTTGAGGTTGAATTTCCTGATAAAGAACCTCTTCTCCAATTTGTAAAGAGATGGCCTTGGCCACTTCACTGTGATCAATAGCACTAGGTCCTGTAATATCAAAGTCTGTATTATTAAAACTATCGTCAACTAAGAGTTTGGCAATAACTGCTGAGATATCTCTTGCATCGATGAAGCTAACTTTTGCCTCTCCAACTGGCAGAAGAATCTTTCTGTGCTCATTAATTCCTTGAATCCAAAAAGTGTTAAAGTTTTGAAAGAACCAGTTAGGTCTTACGATATTGTAATTTAGTCCAGACTTTTCGAGTTCAACCTCAGCTCTTCTAAATGGAGAGTTCTCATCGGCATTCGCTCCCATGGCCGTCATAAGAACAACTTTCTTTAGCCCCTTTCTCTTTGCCTCTTGAATGAGAGGGGAAATGATATCGTACTGGTTTGCATATCCTGGAGGTGAAATGAGAAAGACGCGATCAATATTTGAGAATGCCTCTTTGACACCTTCTCCTGTGGCCAGGTTGAGCTTTACTTGATCTGCTGCGAGTTTGTCCTTACTTGTGGCGCGAAGAACATTATGTCCTTCACTTGTGAGTTGCCTTGCTATTTCTGAGCCAACAGTTCCCGATGCACCTAGAATTAAAATATTTTCTTTACTCATATAAACTCCTTAATTAGTTTCTTTCGTTGAAATCAGTATCGCCCAGAAATGGATTCTTGATAATATGCATTAATTGCATTATATTGTTTCTATATGGAAACAATTGAACTTGAATTATCTCGTATCTTTGTCAAAGTTGTTCAGCATGGGGGATTTTCTCAAGCCGCTGAAATCCTTAGGATTCAGAAGTCTACGGTGAGTAAGGCAGTAACAAAACTTGAGAAAATGACGGGAACAAAACTCCTGTTAAGAACAACGAGAAGTCATACTTTAACAGCTGCAGGGAGACTCTTTTATGAGACCTGTCTTGAGCCAATCCAAATTCTTGAAGATGCACAAAAATCGCTTTATGGACTGGATTCTATTGCATCGGGAACAATCAAACTTACTGCACCTGAAGACTTTGGGCCTTATCTCGTCGCTCCAATCGTGGGACAGATTTGTAGACAAAACCCTATGCTTCGCTTTGATTTACAATATACAAATGAAGTCGTCGATCTAGTCAAAGACGGATTTGATTTAGCGATTAGAATTGGAAAGCTTAGAGAAAGTCAATTGAAGATGAGAAAGATTGGTGATCTTGAACTTATTCTTGTGGCCTCAGAGTCCTACCTTGAATCCGCTCCAAAATTATCCAAACCTGAAGAGCTTGTTGAGCATAGTTGTCTTACAATCAGCGGCCTTGCGATGAGTAATACATGGCAATTGGAGAGTGGAAGAAAGAAGGCCCGTTTTCAAATTAAGCCGGTAATCGAAAGTAATCAAATGAGTAGTCTTGTTCAGGCGACCATCGCTGGAGCAGGAGTTCTTCTTGCGCCTAAGTTTATTTGCGAACCTCATATTAGATCAGGTCAGCTGAAGCGGATTTTAAAACCATGGAATAACAGGGGCTTACCAATTAGCTTGGTTTCACCTGTCTCGATTGCATCAACCGCTCGTCTAAAGCTAGTCAGTGATGAACTGGTTAAAACGATCAAAGAAGCTATCGGTAATTAAGAGACCTTACAAAAAATTGACATTCAAATTCTTGTATATAGAAAAATCTCAATCTAAGATGGTTAACAAAGTTAACTATTGTCAGGGTTAAGCTATGGAGAAGTTGAGTCTTTCTAGAAAGTATATCGAAACAATCCCTCTTTCTATGGGATTGATGAAGTCATATATCAGAAAAGTCTGCGAGGCCGAGTTTAGCTTTTCAAAATTTCGAATTATCGCCTTAACACAATCTGGAAAAAGTACCGTCAGTGAAATTGCAGAGATGATGCATATTTCTCGACCTGCTGTATCTAAGTTAGTTGAGTCCCTTGTGACTGATAAGTATTTGTTACGACACACAGATGAAGAGGACCGTAGAGTGATTCACCTTACTGCTACGACAAAGGGGAAAAAGAAGTTTCAGAAAGTTAGGCATCTCGCCAGCCAAATGTTTATTGAAAATTTAGAAGGATTAAATCCTTTGGAAATAAAAGAGCTTAGTCAGGCACTAAGTATTCTTGAGAATTTTGTTTTACAAGCACAGGAGAAAAAAGTTTGAAAAAATATTTACTACTCATATGTCCCTCTGTCTTATTGACAGTGTCGGCCGGCGCAAATGTTGATGAGTTGTACTTGCGCTCTCTTAAGAAATCTAAGCAAGTTGAAATTTACAACTTAACAGAGAAGGGCTCGTTGGCGATTCTTGATTCTTATACATCAAGTCTTTATCCAAGTTTAGATCTTGTGAATTCTAACACGTATGATAAAGACTATACGGGATCTGGAAAGAATGAGCTTGATTCAGAGTTCTACTTTTCTCTTTCTCAAAAGATCTTTCAAGGGGGAGCAGAATTCGCTCTCAATGACTATCGTAAGCTTCTACCAAAACAAGCTAAGGCACAAACGAAGAAGAGCCTCTCTGATTATTATGGGAAGTTCACTTCTCTTTATTTTCAAGTCTCATCAGCATATGAAGAAACTGAGAAGATCGAGGCCTTACTTCAAAATTTAAGAAAGAGGGTGAATATTGTCAAAAAGAGAACCCGAATTGGGCGAGATCGAAAAGCTGATCTCTACGCTCTTGAATCTCAACTTCACAAGCTAGACTCAGATCTCTTAACAAGTAAGGCACAACTAGAAAATGCCTTAACTGAGTTTAGAAACTATTCAGGTCTTGAAAAACTTGATGGGCTAAAAAACCGCATCGATCCTCTAAAGCTAACTCTTCCATCAACTGTTGATCTTGATAAAGTCCCAGCACTGACTAGTCTCAAATATGACTATGAATCATCACTCATTGAAACACGAATTGAAGAGTCTAAGTATTACCCACAAGTGGAGCTAGGAGCTAGCTATAACTTAGATAAGAATAATTATGATGAACGAGATTGGGCCGTGAGTGTCAATGTGAAGTTGAACCTCTTTGACTTTGGCGTAAAAAAGTCTCGTGTCCAGAATAAGAAGATTCTCTCTCGCATTAACAATGCTCAGATTGAATACACTCGTCGTAACTCAGACAATCACTGGCAAAAATATCTTAAGAATTTTGACCTAAAAAAGAATGAGCTTATGACCTTGAGACGCTCTCTAGATAGAAGCAAAGACTCATATCAGGAGCAATTAAAAGATCTCGATAAAGGTCTTGTGACTCAGATTGATGTTATTCGTTCTCTAGACGATGTTATCCAGTTGGAGAAGCTTGTTATTAGATCGGCACTTGATGTGAAGTCACTTTACTATCAGGCCAATGCATTTCTAGGAAATATTCCTAAGGATAAAAGGTAAACTATGAAATTATCATCACTATCGATAAAGAATCCAGTCTTTGCATGGAT
Organism: Bacteriovorax sp. DB6_IX; assembly: GCF_000447775.1. Taxonomy (GTDB): domain Bacteria; phylum Bdellovibrionota; class Bacteriovoracia; order Bacteriovoracales; family Bacteriovoracaceae; genus Halobacteriovorax_A. The sequence continues at coordinate 3,253 of NZ_AUNJ01000254.1, read as the reverse complement.
GCTAATGTTCTCTCTCATTCTCTTTGGGATTTTGGGATTTAGAGAGTTAGGTATTAACGAAAACCCAGATGTTGATTATCCCTCGATCTCAATTTCGTACCAGTACGAGGGGGCGACACCTGAGGTTGTAGAAAAAGATATCTTGGAACCAGTTGAATCAGTCCTTGTTTCTATGCAAGGAATTAAAGATATGACTTCAACCGCGGGAAGGGCCCTTGGGCGAATCGAGCTAGAGTTTACTCTCGATAAAGATATCGACTTTGCTCTCCAAGAGGTTCAAACATTACTTGGTCGTGCTCAAAGACAACTTCCAGATGTTGTCGACACTCCAACGGTGACCAAATCAAATGCAGCGGATGATCCTATTCTCTATTTAGCTCTTGTTTCGACAAAGCTTAATGAGAGGGAGTTGAACCTGCTTTTTAAAGATGGGATTATTGACCAACTGACAACAATTGAAGGTGTCTCAGAGGTAAGAGCTTTTGGAGCTCGTGATCCAATGATGAGAGTTGATGTTAAGGCTGATCAACTTGAAAAGTATCAGTTAACACTATCAGATATTGTACAGACTCTTCAAAGGGAGAGTGTTGAGCTTCCTGCAGGAAAGTTTGAAACGCCACAAACAGAGACAAGTATTCGTGTTCTCGGAGAGGGGCGAACAGTTGAAGATTTTCAAAATATGATTATTAGTAGAAGAGGGGGACGCGCTAACTACGTTCCAATTAAACTCTCTGATGTTGCCCATATTCATGCAGGGGTCGAAAATAGAACTCGTATTTCAAGAGTTGATAGAACACCTTCTCTTTCAATGCCTATTTACAAGCAAAGAGGTGTTAATGCCGTTGATGTGGCCGATAGAGTGAAAGCTAGAGTTAAGGAGATATCTAAAACACTTCCAGAGGGAACAAATCTTTCTGTAAACTTTGATAGAACAACTTTTATTCGTCTTTCAATTGATGAACTATTACAGAACCTTCTTCTTTCTGTTCTTCTGACTTCATTTGTTTGTTGGCTCTTCTTAAACTCTATGTCGGCAACAATTAATATTCTTCTCGCAATTCCAACTGCTATCATTGGAACTTTTGCTTTCATGCATTTACTTGGATTCTCCCTTAATACTTTCTCTTTACTGGGGCTGACCCTTGCCATTGGGATTGTTGTTGATGATGCCATTGTTATGCTCGAGAATATTGTGCGATATGCGAAGAATGGCTACGATAAGGTACAGGCCTCATTTAAAGGAAGTAATGAGATTGCCTTTGCTGTACTTGCGACAACGGCCGTACTTGTTGCCATCTTTGCACCAATTACTTTAATGCCTGGAATTGAGGGAAGATTCTTTAAAGAGTTTGCTCTTACTATCTGTATTGCCGTGAGTTTATCTTCACTGGAGGCCTTAACTCTTGCACCAATGAGATGTTCTCAATTTCTTAATGTGAACTCTAAGGGGATTTTTATTCACCACTGGGTTGATAAGGCGGTTGCCACAACGAATAAATTCTATATGAAATGTTTGAACTTCTCTCTTGGTCATAGAATCAAGGTCATTTTTGTGTCACTTGCTCTTATTCTTGGGTCACTGACGACATTGAACTTCATTGATAAAGAGTTTGCGCCAGAATCAGATAGAGGTTTTATGTTCGTCATCTTTATCGCTCCAGATGGTAAGAGTTTAGATTATACGAACGCTAAGGTTAAAGAGTACGAAGCCATTGTTGAAAAGCATGAAGACGTTAGAAGAATGATTGTCGCTGTTGGAGGTGGACGTGGGGCCACAACAGGAAACAGAGGTTTTGGTGTAATTATTCTTAAAGATCGTGAAAAGAGAGAAAAAACACAATTCCAAATTGCATCTGAGTTAAGAAAGCAACTTTCTGGAATTAAGGGAATCAAAATCATCGTAAGAGACCGAATGGGCTCTGCTATCGGTGGTCGTCGAGGAAGTCCAATTGAATTTACAATTACTGGGCCAGATGCCGAGATTCAAGCACAGCTTTATCGTCAATTAGAAAAAGAGATGAAAGCATCAAAACTTATGGTTGGAGTTCGTTCAGATGATATTGGAGAGCTTCCAGAAGTTCACGTTGTTCCAGACCGTTTAAAGGCTCAACAAAGAGGTGTAGAAATTCGAACAATTGCTGAAACACTTAATGTCGGGGTCGGTGGAGTTGCTGCTGCTAAATATACTGAGAATGGTCGTCGTTATGATGTTTGGGTTCAGTTAGAAGAACAAGATAGAACAAGTGAAACTATCTCTTCACTTCTTCTTCAAAACAACAGAGGGGAGTTTGTGACACTCAATGATGTTGTAAAAATTGAAGACTCTTTTGGACCACAATCAATTTATAGAGAGAATAGGGCCCGAGGGGTTAGGGTAGATGCCAACTTAAGAGATGGTGTGGCCCAAAGTAGTGCCATCCAATATATTAAGGATGCCAGCGAAAAGATTCTGCCGGCCGGATACTCTTTAAAGTTCTCAAAGGATCTAAATGACTCACTCTTTAGTGTCCTTATGATTATGGTTCTTGGTCTTGTGATAGCTTATATGGTGCTAGCGAGTCAGTTTAATTCTTTCTCTGACCCAGTTACAGTATTCTTGGCCATCCCATTTGGGTTAGCTGGATCATTTATTGCTCTGTGGCTCTCTGGAAGTACCTTGAATATCTATTCGATGATTGGGATTCTTCTAACTATGGGGATTGTTAAAAAGACCTCAATTCTTATTGTTGAATTCTCAAATCAGCTTAGAGATGAAGGGAGAGAGCTAAAAGATGCCATCCTTCATGCTTGTGAGACAAGATTTAGACCTATTATCATGACAACATTTACAACACTTGCTTCAGCCGTTCCTGCAGCCGTTATTATTGGCGCTGGTTCTGAAACAAGAAGGCCAATGGCCCTAGTTATTATCGGAGGGGTTTTTCTCTCAACAATTTTTACTTTGATCGTAATTCCTTGCTTTTATTCTCTAATTGCAAGGCCTAGAAGAAAGATCTTAGAAGAAGCCTAATTTATTCGTAGCAAGCTTATGGAATGGTTGAAATTTCCGATAAGCTTGCTATGATTTATAGCTGTATGTTTAAGATATCTTTATATTCAATATTTATTATTTCAATGGTGAGCTGTGTGAATTCAGAGCAACCAAGCACTCAAGTTTCTTTGAAAGCTCAGGGACCAATTCGTTTGGTGCGTGGGAATATCGACACTGTTAAAACAGGTGAAATCAAGAGAGGTCAAGGTCTTTATCAGGCCT
>NZ_AUNJ01000253.1 GCF_000447775.1 Bacteriovorax sp. DB6_IX | reverse complement strand
ACGGGCCCGGCCTTTACTTATCGTTTTTAAATAAATATTAACGGCTTATCTCCGATAAGATTTTAAAATCATGGGGAAGAGATGACGCTTAAGAGGGTCTTAGTTAATATATTTTTACCGTTGGTATTATTGATTACAATAATTATTGTCGGTCATCAAACTCAGGTTCAAGTTAGAAAGAGTGCTGAAAATGAAGTCACAAATAACTTGTTGGCCGGGATTGATATTACAGAATCTTCATTTATTATCTGGGTCAATGAGGTTCAACACTTTTCTGAAATAGCCAGTCGATCTGATTTTATTCAAATTTACTTTACCAATAGAACACTTCTAATCGACGATCAGCTAGAAAGAATATCTAATTCTAAAGATGTTATTGGTGTCGTTGTTCAAGATGAAGAGGGTGTCATCGTTGAGTCATCCCAGAAAAATCTTATAGGAAAGAGACTTAAGGAAAATACTTTCACTTACTGGAATAAAGTTAGATCGAGTCAGAAGGCAGTATTTGTTAAGCCCTATATTGAGGATTTTAGTGTTTCCCAATCTGATGAGTTAATTCTTATTACAGCTCCGGTTCGTATGAAAGAAGAGGGCTTTGTTGGGGCCATAACTTTAATCTATGATCCTAAGGTTGTTTTTAAGTCAATCTTTGAAATCGCACGTGTCGGGCGAACTGGTGAGACCTATGCCTTTGATGAATCAGGACTTATGATCTCGGATTCAAGATTTAATAATGATTTAAGAAAGGCCGGTCTAATTTCACTTGATGATCAAAATTCAAAATTCAAGGTTCGACTTTATGATCCAGGAAAGAATCTTTTAATGGCCAAAGATAAGACGTTCAAAAAGAAGCAGCTGACTAAAATGGCCCAGTCGGCCCTTGAAGACGGTGCAGGGATGAATGTTAAGGGCTACCGTGACTATCGAGGCGTTGAAGTTGTTGGTGCATGGCTTTGGCTTGATGATTATAATTTTGGCTTCGCTGTGGAGATGGACTTTGATGAGGCCTATACTCAAATGGGAATTCTCGATCAGAAGATTAAGATTATTTATCTCTTGCTCGTCATCTTTCTAATCATTACTCTCTACTTAAATCTTGAAGGAGAAAAGCTAAAGTCTAAGCTTGTGAGAACAAATCGCTCACTCCTTGCAAAATCAAGAGAGCTTGATGCCTTCTTTGATGCCATTGATGCTCATTCAATTATTTCTAAAACTGACCCAAGGGGAAAGATTACTTTTGCCAATGCAAACTTTGTTGAAGTTAGTAAATATGATCATCGTGAAATTATTGGGCAGGATCATCGCCTTGTTAATTCAGGGTTTCATGATAAAGAGTTCTTTGAGCAGATGTGGAAAACGATTCAGTCCAAAGATACTTGGCATGGGCAAATCAGAAATAAGAATAAAGAGGGGGATTACTATTGGGTAGAGTCAACAATATTTCCCGTTCTCGATGAACTCAAAAATATTAAAGAGTATATTGCAATTAGAACAAATATTACTGATATTAAAAATCAACAGATTGCTCTTAGAGAGGCCCGTAATGAGGCGGAAAGAATCTCGACCATGAGAGCAAACTTTATGGCAAATGTCTCTCACGAGTTAAGAACACCATTGAACGCGATTATAGGTTTTTTAACGGTACTAAAAGACGAAGTTTCAAATAGTGATCATAGAGAGAAGTTTGAAATTGTCTATCATGCTGCTGAGTCACTTCTTGAAATCATTAATGATGTATTGGATTTTTCAAGACTTGAGCAAGGTAAGCTAGAGCTTAATATTAGGCCAACGAATTTGAAAGCTCTTATCAAACAGATTTATGATCTCTATGCGATTAGGGTGAAAGAGAAGAATGTTATTATCGAAGTCGATGATGATCTAGAGGATATTGATTATCTTGTAGATGGTATTAAGATAAAGCAAATTATTTCAAATCTGGTTGGGAACTCCATAAAGTTCACCACTCATGGCTCGATAAAAATCTCAATTTCACAAAGTAAGAAGAGTGAAAATATTAGTGATCTTGTGATCAGCATTAAAGATACTGGAAGAGGTATTCCGCAAGAAAAATTGGAGACAATTTTTACACCATTTGGTCAGCTCAGTGCAGATGATGTGCTCTATGATTCTGGTGTAGGTCTAGGACTGGCGATTGTCGATGGCTATGTGAAGCTTATGAAAGCACAAATTGATGTTGAATCAGAAGTCGGGCTAGGGACAACCTTTCGTATCATGATCCCAAATGTTGAGTCAGTGAAGAGAATCAATGATGAAATTTTAAAAGTAGAAAAACTCGATTTTGATAATAAGATTCTGGCACTTGTTGTCGATGATAATAATATCAATCTTAAAATGATGGAAGCTTATCTCAGAAAGTATGGTGTTCGTGTTGAAAAGGCGCAAAGTGGTCAACAGGCCATTGATATGTTTGAAGAAAGTAAGTATGACATTATTTTTATGGATCAGTTGATGCCCGGCCTTAAAGGAACTGAAACCACAGACCTTTTAAGAAAGTCCTTTCATGAGTTACCACCCATAATTTCTCTAAGTGCTTCAATACTTGAAGAAGATCTCAGACTCTTTGAAGAAAAGTTTGATGGGGTTATGACTAAACCAATTAATAAGGCCCAGCTTGAGAGCATTTTGAGGAAGTTCTTATAGCCAGTTTCTTTCTTTATAATCTTTTGTTGTTTCTTCGATCGTTCTTTGGATGTCCCATTTCGGTACAAAACCCTGATCTTTAAGTTGCTGGTTACTACAAGACCATGCTTCTTGGATAAGCTCATTTACCTTATCTTTTGTCAGTCTATTCGGTATCGGAAGAAGTGCCGTTATAAAGGCCGCGACTTTCAAAAGTCTTTCAGGTATTGGTAAATTGATTACGAATTTCTTATTCAAAGAGATCTTAATAGTGTTAATTAAACTCTCAAAACTCACGACTTGGTCATGACCAATATAAAAGAGCCCCGAAGGCTTTTTATCGGCCAAGAGAATGATGCCGTCAACAAGATCGTGAACACAGATAAAGCTATATTCCTTTATCCTAAAGTTTAAACCTGGACCTACAACAAATCCCGATTTTACCATTTTGAAAATATCAAGTACGGCCGGGTCTCTTGGACCTATGACCATAGGAGGTCTCACACAATTATATGTCCAGTTTTCTGGAAGTGTTTGACTGAAGTATGTTTCGGCCTTTTTCTTCGATCTACCATAATCACTTACTGGCATATCGGGCATCTCTTCTGTTCTAGGAGCAGAAAAATGACTTGGTCCTCCGGCAGCCAGTGAAGAAATAAATGTGAAGTGTAGTTTTGAATATTTCTTTTGTAGTTTTTCGACGAGATTTACTGTTGAGAGGTAGTTTACTTGATCAAAGACAGTGCTATCTTCGGCGTGAACAATTCCCGCTGTATGAATAACAATTTCAAGGTCTTCTGGAAGATCATCTATCCATTCAAGTTGTCCCTGAGGAGATAGAGAACCTTTGACGAGTTGCCCTTTGATCTGAAACTCACAGGCCTTTTTCTCACTTCTTATGAGTGAGAAAATTTCATGTCCCTGTTCGACGAGCTTCTCACTAAGGTGTGATCCGACAAACCCTGTTGCTCCAGTTACAAGAATCTTGGCCATGGTTAAAGACCTTTTTCGAAGATTCTATATTTACGGTAAGGGTTAGCATTCATACGAATAAGAGGTTTATTCATATTGAGGTTATCCTCAAGAATCCAACTCATCTCAATATCTTTATATTGTGGATATTTAAGAATATTCTGGTGACATCTTTGATAGAGAATAGAAGCAAGTCCATATTTTCTATATTCTTGCTTAACTCCCATTGTAAGAACTCTTACCCCAGTCATATACTTCTTTCTATTGAGAAGTTTCATTAGACCAGTAGGGAAGAGGTTCCCCTTAGGTACTTGATGAAAAACTTGGTTTAAATCAGGAAGAGCAACGATAAATCCTACTTCCTTTCCTTCAACCATTGCAAAGAGAATCAGCCTTTCGTCCGCAACCATTTTTAAGTCACCGGCCGTTCCATAGAACTCATCCTTGGTCATTGGGACAAATCCCCAGTTATGTTCCCATGCATCGTTATAGATTTCATACATAAGATCAATTTCTTTTGACCAGTTCTTCTTACTTACTGTTCTATAGGTAATATTATTCTTATTCTCTGCTCTTTCAGATACTTTTCGAATGATTTCAGGCATCTCAAAATTGCTATCTAGGTGATAGGCGATCAGGTCTTTTGCTTTATCAAAACCTAATTCTTCTATATTTGTTTGATAGTATTCTGGGTTATAAGGCATCATGAGAACAGGACGTTCTCCATGACCGAGAATGAGATTTCCACATTCATAATTTGTCGAAGGATTAAATGGTCCTTGAACCTTTTCCATCCCCTGTGACTTTAGCCACTCTTCAGATGTATTGAATAGGGCCCTGAAAACATCTTTGTCATCAATGGCCTCAAAGAAACCATAGTGACCGACTTTCTCATCGTGAAACTTAATATAGTTATGATTGACGATGGCCATAATACGGCCAACATCTTTTCCATCTTTTGTTGCAATCCAAAAAGCGACATCTGCTGTTTGGTAGAAAGGGTGTTTCTTATTGAACATCTTTTCAAGTTCCATCTTAAGCTGAGGAACCCAATTCTTATCTTTTTGATAGATATTCCAAGAAAGATTAATAAATCTCTTTCTATCTCTTTTACTTTCTAAAAGATTGACTTTTTCTACAACAATAGACATTTCTATTCTCCAATATGTGAAGGGATATCAAATTCTTTCTTGGCCATAGCGAATACGTCAAGAACTTTTGTTAACTCTTCAATATTGTGAGATGCCATATAACTTGTTCTGATAAGAGCTTCTCCCTTTGGAACCGCAGGAGGTACAACAGGAGTTGCAAAAACACCATTCTCCGCAAGGTATTTAGTCACTTGCATAGATTTTAGATCATCTCCAATAAAGATTGGCAGAATTGGTGTTTGAGAATTATATGTATAGAATCCAATTTCCTTAAATCCATTTCTCATGAATTCAACATTTCTCCACAATCTTTCGTGAAGAGTTGTATCTTCTTCGATAACTTCTAGGCAGGCCTTAACAGTTGCGACTGCAGAAGGAGGCATAGAAGCAGAGAACATGAATGATCTTGCAACGTGCTTAACGTAGTTGATCGTCTCTTTAGATCCTGAAAGAACACCACCAATACAAGCAAATGACTTTGAGAATGTTCCCATATTCAAGTCTACTTTATCAGTGACACCAAAGTGGTGCATTGTTCCTCTTCCTTTTTCGCCCATCACACCAATACCGTGAGCATCGTCAACGTAGATGTGAGCGCCATATTTTTCAGCTAGTTCAGTAATCTTTGGAAGATTGGCAATATCTCCAGTCATCGAGAAGACACCATCTACAACGATAAACACTTTTTGGAATCTATTTATATTTGAAGCAAGTTGTTCTTCAAGAGACTCCATATCATTGTGCTTAAACTTAAACGTCGCCCCCATTGCAAGTCTTGAAGCATCGATAAGTGATGCGTGGTTTTCTGAGTCAAAGAGCATACAGTCTTTTGGTCCACAGATTGCCGAAAGCCCACCAAGATTTGTTTGCATCCCCGTAGAAAAAACGATGGCCGCTTCATGTCCTAGGTAGTTTGCTAACTTTTCTTCAAGTTCTTCGTGCAGGTTTAAGTTCCCATTAAGAAATCTAGAACCAGTACATCCAGTTCCATATTTTTCAATGGCCTTAATCGCTGCTTCTTTAACGTGAGGGTGGTGAGTTAGTCCAAGGTAGTTGTTTGAACCGATCATGATTTGATCTTGTCCATCAATCTTAACAACTGTTCCTTCAGAATCTTCAATTTGTCTGAAGAATGGGTATAGGTTATTGTCTTTAAGCATTTGCGCTTTTTCAATGATTCTCTTACCAGCACCTGTGAATTCTATGGCCATGTAAACTCTCGATTTTATTGTGTTAATATATTAAATTTGGGCAGTTCGGTAAAAGTACCTATTTGACAGGCAGTAGTCAACCATTTAAAGAGGGAATAGAGCGTATTGTAGAGCTTTTACACACTTCTAAATGGGAAGACTTGTTCATGAAAAAATATCATTATTTTCTAGTTTTAATAGCTATCGGAATTATCGGTAAATGGGTTGTTATGCCTTCGGTAAAGACGATGAAGTTAAGACAAGATAGAGAGCGTGAAAAACAGCACAAAGAAGTTCTATCTAGTTGTTTTTTAAGAGGTAAGTGTTCAGTCTCAGAGTTATTATCAATGCGCTCTCAAACGGGGAATCAAAAAGAACAACTGCGTGAGTATGTTCTTAAGAATTGGGAGTCTCTTGTTCATCAGTCGCCAAAGACGATGTGGTATTTGAAGGCCCAAATCATCATGGCCGAAGATATAAATGAAGAATTTATTAGTGATATCTTAAAGCTTTCTAAGTTTAACCAGCAGGCCTTTTTGCAAGGTTTAAGTCACTGCCATAATAGACACTGTCTGGACTTTGGGAAGAAGTACTACGCAAGGTTTAACCAAGAGGACTTCTATGATGAGATTAATCTCATTCGTATTAAGGTTCCAGGTCACTGGAGTGAAAAGAACGATATCTTAAGGAGATTATTGGACTCCTATGAGAGTTCTCGTGAATTTACCAAGGCCGCGACTCTTATAGACTTTATTCCTAACCATCCAATGCTCAAGAAGTTCTTAGAAAAGCACTACCTACGTGTCATTGGTCATACTCATATTGAGAAAGTTGCCTTGCATTTGGCCCGTTATAATCCTGGTTGGCATGATCGCAATTATAAGAGAGTCATGAAGTCTCGTTACATGGCCCATATCGATGCCTTCTTACTTAATATGAAAGTAGGTTGTCCTCAAAAATTAAAAGAGATCTTCTCGTATAAGAGTTATTGGAATGAAGCGACACTAGAGATTGCTAAGAAAGAGGCCCGTTATTTATTTAAAGAAATGAGTCCTGTTGTAAGTGATCTCGGCCTTAAAAAAGAAGACTTTATCGCAAGTTCAAAATGTACTGAGCAAAGAGAGACAACTTTCTAGTTCTGAGAAGCTTTCTTTTCTAGGGACTTCTTACGTAGCTCTTCACCGCGAGCTTCTGTATTGATTGAGAGAAAGAGGTCCTCTTCAGTTTTCTTTGGGAGATCAATAAAGGCAACTCCAATTTTAAAACCTTCGATGATATTACCCTTTTCGTCTTTAAAGGCATGGTCCCAGATCCCTGCAATACGTGATTCTGGAATAGTGTAGTTAACATTAGCGAGTCTCACGACACAACCTTCGTGAACTTGGTCTTTGTTAAAACGGTCTTTCATTTCGGCCGGAATAGTAAAGCTTGTTCCACCAGCAGAAATATCAAGTGCATTAAAAACTTCATTATCAATCTTAAATTGAATCACAATAAAGCGGTTAGCATTGAGGCGGTAGTTTGATCTTTGTTGAGACTTGTATATCTCTTGATCAATTGTGGCCTCGTAGAGGTCTGCCTCTTTATTAAAAATGAGCTTTGATGAGGTAAAAATATAGATCGAGTGAAAAGAGACTTTAAGTAGGATATCTTGATCCTTATTCTTTGAACCTGTTAGTTTACTTAGGAGTCCCCCTTTGAATTTAAGAGAGAGCTTCTTTGTATCGGGATCAAAACTCGTAATATCAAATTCTTCAACTTGATCCTTGTCTTGGCCCTTTTGCCAAATCTCCGCTTGTAGAGACTCTGAGGCTGCTTTTTGAAAGAATGTGATTCTTTCATCTTCATCGGCAACTGAGAAATAGTACTTTTGGTTCGAGTTCTTCATCAAAATCCTAAAAATTTCCTATATTTCAATGATATACCATTTTTTTTTAGGTTCAAGCTGTGACAAATTTGCTCAGATTATGTATAAATTGCCCTTAATAGTAGAGAATTTGGCCACAGTGATGATGCGTGGCGTACCAATAGGAGAGTCACTATGAAAGGTGAAGCACCACAAACAAAATATCTTAAGGATTATACAAAGCCGACTCATTTGATCAAGGATGTTTATCTGACATTTGAGTTACATGATACTGAAACAAAAGTAACAAATAAGATGAGTGTAGCCCCACAAAATGGGACGACTCTTGTGCTTGATGGAGAAGAGCTAAAATTTGTTAGTGCCAAGGTTAATGGCAAGCCAATGGCCGCTTCAGATATTTCTTTTGACGAAAACCTGATGACACTCACTAATCTTCCAGCAGAAGACTTTGAGCTAGTGATTGAAAATACAATTAATCCAAAGGCCAATACGGCACTTGATGGTCTTTATATGTCAGGTGGAATCTTCTGTACTCAAAACGAGCCAGAAGGGTTTAGAAGAATTACTTACTTTGTCGATAGACCAGACAACTTATCTATCTACACAACGAAGATCATTGCTTCAAAAGAGCAATGTCCAATACTACTTTCAAATGGAAACCTTGTTGAATCGGGTGATCTTGAAGATGGAAAGCACTTCGCAATTTGGAATGACCCATTTCCAAAGCCGGCCTACCTCTACGCTCTCGTGGCCGGAGATCTCGGAATGGTTCAAGATTCTTATAAAACAGGTAGCGGTAGAGAAGTTGATCTTAGAATTTATGTCGATAAAGGAAATGAGAGTAAGTGTCATCATGCTATGGAGAGTTTAAAGAACTCAATGAAGTGGGATGAGCAGAGATTTGGTCTTGAGTATGATCTTGATATTTACATGATTGTTGCCGTTGACTCATTCAATATGGGAGCGATGGAGAATAAGGGATTAAATATCTTTAACTCTGCTTACGTCCTGGCTGATAGAGAAACTGCAACTGACGATAACTTCTTTGGTATTGAAAGCGTTATTGGTCATGAGTATTTCCATAACTGGACTGGAAACCGTGTCACTTGTCGTGATTGGTTCCAATTAACTTTAAAAGAAGGACTGACTGTCTTTAGAGATCAAGAGTTTTCAGCAGATTTAAACTCAAGAGCAGTTTGTCGTATCAATGATGTCAATGGACTTAGAGGTCATCAATTTACAGAAGATAGTGGGCCAAACGCTCACCCAATTAAGCCTAAGTCATATATTGAAATGAATAACTTCTATACTTCAACTATTTATGAAAAAGGTTCTGAAGTTATTCGTATGATCCACACACTACTAGGTGAAGAAGGGTTTAGAAAAGGGATGGATAAGTATTTCGAACTCTTTGATGGACAAGCGGTAACAACTGAAGACTTTGTTCATGCTATGAGTGTGGCCAACGGTGATTACGACTTTTCTCAATTCATGCTTTGGTATGATCAAGCGGGAACACCAATTGTAACAGTGGAAAGCTCATTTGATGAGTCGGCCAGTGAGTTAACTCTTAAGATTGCTCAAAATACACCAGCAACACCTGGACAAGATACAAAGAAACCATTTCATATGCCACTGGCCATTGGTCTGGTAGCAGAAGGTGGAAAGGACTTGGCCCTTAACCTCAAAGATGGAGCTAATCAAGGTGATTTAGGTCGTGGAATTCTTCATCTAAGAAAGGAAGAGGAAACTTTTGTTTTCACAGGGGTAAATGAGAAAGTTGTTCCTTCTCTCAATAGAAAGTTCTCTGCGCCAATTAAACTTAAGACAAATCTGAGCAACGAAGACATGGCCTTCTTAATGGCAAATGACTCAGATGAATTCAATAGATTTGAATCTTGCAATGTTTTTGCAAAACAAGTTTTAAATAAGATGATTGAGTCTGATGAACTCGTATTAGATGAGAACTTTGCAAACTCATGGTCAAAAGTTCTTACTGATAAGAATATTGATGATGCTTTCAAGGCCCTTTGTCTATCTCTTCCATCAGTTGGAGAAATGGTTCAAGATCAAAAGGTTCATAACTTTGCTGGAACGAAGAGAGCTGTAGATTTCTTAAAACTATCACTTTCTCAAAAGTTTGAAAGTGAGATTAAGGCTCTCTATGATTCTCTTAATATTGAAGAAGAGTTTAAAGTTGACGCCGCAAGTATGGGAAAGAGGGCCCTTAAGAATAAGATGCTTTCTTACCTTGGTGTCCTAGAGTCTCATGTCGGAGTTGTTGAAGCTCAGTATGATAACTCATCAAATATGACAGATCTTTTAGCAGCACTAAAAGTATCAGTATATAATGGGCATAGTACTTCAGGAGATCTTCTTAAGAAGTTCTATGATCGTTTTAAGGATCAGACACTTGTTATGCAAAAATGGCTTATGGTTCAAGCTTCAAATGAAGAGGATCAGGCATTTGATAATGTTCAAGAACTACTTTCTTGTGACATCTATGACAAGAATGTTCCAAACCTCGTTAGAGCTCTTGTTGGAACTTTTGCAAGAAACGAAGTTCAGTTTAACCACGAAAGTGGGCGAGGAATTAAGTTTGTGGCCGCTCAAATTAAGGAGATTGATAAGATCAACCCTCAAGTTGCTTCTCGTCTAGCTTCTGCTTTTAGTGACCTAAAACATATGCCACAAGCACTACATGAGTTGGCCAAGAAAGAACTTGAAGAGATCGTTAAGATTGAAGGCCTTTCTAAGAATGTCTACGAAATCGTATCAAAGACACTTGCTTAATAAGTAAGTGTCTAGCTTTGGGGTCAATATGAAAACGATAGCAAAGAGTTTATTACCATTATTTATTCTTTCAAGTTGTTCAACACAAGTCATCGTTGCTAAGGGAATGGTGTCGAATAAATTGGCCCCATGTAAATCAAAACCAAATTGTGTTTCAAGTTTTGATAAAAGGGATTCACACTATATCGGTAGTTTAAATCTTAAGATGAGTGAATCAGAGATCATTGAGAAGGTTATTATTCTTTTAAAAGAGAGAACTGATGTAGAAGTGATTACTGTGAAAGAGGGTTATATTCATGCTGTTTTCACAACGCCACTTCTTAAGTTTAAGGATGATGTTGAGTTCCTCATCATTAAGAACACAATTCACTTTCGTTCTGAATCAAGAGTTGGTTATTCGGATTTTGGAACGAATCGAAAGAGAATTGAAGAATTTAAAGATTATTTAAAGAAGAAATTCTAGATAAAAAAAGCCCTGTTGATCAGGGCTTTTTATTTTATTAAAAGTGGGCATCCACATTATTGTATAAGTTTACTTCTTTATCTCTGGCCTTTGGATGGCGATCAGGATGTATGATTCGGCTAAAAGAATCCATTTTTGGGTTGAAGATAAAATTGAGCAGAACTTTAGTCCACGACTTATAACTCTTTAAACAGTCATAGTACTCAGGGGCCATTTGGCTTACTTTTGGCTGATTTATCCATGCAACATTCATAAAATCATGGTGCTCATTATGGTAACCCATATTGAATGTTAGTTTATTAAGTGGACCATAGTATGAGTAAGTCTCTTGACCTTCTTCTGTAATATAGTGCTCTTGAATCCATCTTCCTCCGAGAGGGTGAAGTCCTAGGGCAAAGAGAGTTGAAAGTCCTAAATAGAGTAGTGCCATTGGCCCAATATAAACATAAACAGCAATATTAATGGCAATTTGCAGAACTGTATTAATGGCCGTCCAAATATTTAGCGGTTTATAGTATTGAACCTTCAAAGGTCTCAGGGCTTGAGAAACTGAGAAGAAAAATAGCCAGAGCGCTTTACATAAAGGCTGAGTTTCCGATTAATCGACTCTCTGTATAGCTGGTAATATCTGGATCATAAGAATATTCGACCTAAGTGTTTATGATGAATCATATGATACTTTCTAAATCCCATGGCCGATGGAAGAACTAGAGGAATGTCACAAACAAGTCCCATGATCTTATTTCCAAGAGGAGTCCTAAGAACAACATTGTGAGTACACTCATGAATCATGACATAGAGTGAATGGTTGGCAAAGGCCCCGACACAATAAGCGGCAATTAGAATAACCCACCATGCCTGATCTCTTAGAAAATAGGAAATCACTAATTGAGCAAGAACGATGAGGGAAATATAGATGGCCGATGGCCAATAATGCCCATAAAGCTCTCTAATTTCAGGGTGTTTCGCCAAGATTTCACGACGACGTGTGAAGTGACAATTTGGTCCTTCGACTAGGGTATAATCTCTTTTCTGTTCACTATTGTTTGTCATGGCCCTAACATACGCCTGAGACTGAGGGTTGTAAAGCTTGCGTGGGGAGGTAAGTAAATGATTTATATAAGGAAAAATAGCGCAGGCCTTCTCAGGCCCACGCTACAGATATTCAAATATTTCTTAAAGAAGGATTGATTTTCCGTCTGATTTTAAGTCTTTACAAGCTTGAGCGATTCTTTCAGTCATCGACTCTTCAGCTTTCTTAGACCATGCTCTTGGATCGTAGAATTTCTTATTTCCCACTTCTCCCTCGATTTTGAGCATAGCATCGTAGTTCTTAAAGACATGATCAACAACTGCTCTTGAATAAGCATATTGAGTATCAGTATCAATATTCATTTTGATCACACCGTAACCAAGAGTTTCATGAATTTCTGAAAGTTCTGAACCAGATCCCCCGTGGAAAACTAGCCAGTTTTCAGCATCTGCTCCAAGCTCTTTGGCAACAGCTGCTTGA
>NZ_AUNJ01000252.1 GCF_000447775.1 Bacteriovorax sp. DB6_IX | reverse complement strand
TCGCTATTTAGAGTCGGCTGTACTAAAGCGTACATAAGCTTATCGACAAATGAGTTATTTCCCGTATTGTAGGTAATAGCATTGGAAAGGGCGCGTCTAAGTTTCTTATTATTTCCTACATTGTCTAGATTATCATTTTTAATCTCACTTTTTACTAGTCTCAATATTTCATTACCATAAGGTGTCTTAATAAGTTGATTAATTGATTCTGGAGATGTGATATCTTTGAGAACTCCTTCTAGAATTCCTTCTGAATCTTTATAATCTTTAAGACCTGTTATGAGCTCAACCCTTAAAGTGGCGGCCAACTCAGCTTTGATAACTTCATCCATGAGAGGAGAGTCAATGAATCTATTGACGAGCTGATCACCTGTGGCCTGAGGATTTTTCTTCTTATAATTTGATATATCCACTTTTGTTTGCGCAATAGACTTTCTACAGTCACCTTCATTGAAGGTACATGTGGCCGCCATCTTTGTCCCAATGAGATTCATCATTCTAAAGGCATCACTAACTGAGTCCTTTGACTGGGAAGCGCTCTGTGATGACCCCGTATTTGATGAGCTCGCTTCTCCTGTTAAAGAGGTTAGTATCAGCCCAAGTTCTTTAAAGTCCTCTTTTATGCCATCTCGAGGTGCATGATCATGCGAAAACTTTGTGGCAACTTCTCCCTTGACTTGATCTTCAATCTTATCCGTACAGGCAGGGTAAGTTTCTAAGACTTTTGCAACACTATGGTTCCCATTCTTTTTTAAGTTCGCTCTTTTTTGTGAGAGACATCTTAAGAGCGAGACATGATTGGCAATAAGTGGGTCTCTGATCTCTCTTTTGTAATCTCCAGTAATCCTGAAATAGCGCTCAACTTCTAAAAGCTTGGCCTCGAGAAGCTCTTGTGAGTAATTTGTTGTTGTATTCTTAGCATAAGAAAGCCATGCCTCTCTCGGTATTGAATATGAGAGGGTATAGATTTCATTACTTAAACACTCTTCTAGAGCTTGTGAGTACTTCTCTTTTTGTAGATCTTGTGAAAGCTTGCTAATACACTGCTCAATACGCCTTTTCGAATTTTTCTTGAGCTTTTGACTTGCTTGAGGAAAGTCTCCTAAGATACTTTCAATATTTTCATTAATAAGGGTTTCACCAATTAATATATGTCCTTTAGCGCTGACTGTATTCATACAGCGGTTGACACCCTTATCGATTTTATCATTTTCATACTTCTTTGTTTCTTCTATACAAGTATCAATGTGCTCCAGAAGCTCTGCTTGTATCCTCTTCTTGTCCTCTTTTGAGGCCTCTGAGAGATATTGCGCAGTCATACTTGGGATGACTTCTTTAGCGGCCCTTTGGGTTAATTCTGGAGTGATGAGGGCCACAATTCGATTGAGCTCTTCTTTATTCTTTGCTTGGGAAATCCTTAGGGCGAGGCCCTGATCCCCGTTATAGTATTTTTCTATTAAGTCTTTTGTACTTTCTCTATCTTCAAGTACTGGAAGTAATTCCTTTTCCATTACGAGAAGGGCAATTTTATCAGTGGCCCTTTTCTCTGTTTCAAAGATACATTTTTCTTGTATTCCATCTAGATTTGATGTGAACTCATCAATTGTTCTTAATTGAGAAAAGCTATCTTTAAAGCACTTTTGAGTGAAGGCGGTGAGTCCCTTAACTTCATCCATGGCCAGGATTTCTTCTTTGTACTTTGCAATTCCAGGGTTCTCATCTAGAGACTCACTAATCTTTTGAGGCGTGAGATTCTTGACGATGATATCAACTGAAGCACTTAAACAAGCAGTCACTTTTGACTCATAATCTATGGTTCTTTCTTCTTTTATAGCATCCAGAAGTTGAGGGCCAATTTCTTTCTCACAACGGTTCATAATGGCCGAAATCTCTTTCATATTAGTATCAATTTCTGCTTGAGTGGAGAATAATTCCGTCACATTCTTCTCTAGGGCCTTGGTGGCCACATTAACTGTCGTTACCGCTGTGATGAGGTCAGAGCAGGCCTGCGGGTCTTTATTCTCTCTATTTGATTGATAGTCTAAGCATTGTCGGTACTCATTTGTTAGCAGTCGTTGCGTAAGTTTCGAGATCTCCTGGGGCGATCCGGAATACTCGACTACTTGAGGATTTGTCTCGATTGATCTTTTGATAACATGCTCTCCAGCTCTTATTGAGAGCTTCTCGACACATGAGAACAGAGAAGATTTGTAGTCATCAATTTCTAGCAGAGAAAGTGTTTTATATTGACTCTTGGTAAGCCTCTCTGGGGAATTAATAATATTTCCAAGATGACAATTTCTTGCCTCTTTCTCGATATCTTTAATTATCTCTTTACGTTCTTCTTGGTTAAAGAGACCGGCAAGTGTTATATTGAGTTCTTTTTCTTTGGTCTTTTCATAGGCCGCAAGTATTGACTCATAGACACAGGCCTTGGCCTTATCTGAAGAGGAAATATCTTTTTGCGATCTATCATCGTAGTAGTACTGGTTAATACAACGCTCATATATTTGATGGGATCTCTTTTTTACTAGTTCAAACTCATCTTCATTAAATCGAGTTGCAAAGTTTTCATTTAACTGATTATCAAGTTCTATTTTTGCAATTTTGACTGCTGCTGTTAATGAAAACTTATCAGCACATTCAAGTACGGTTTCTTTATCTACAGCGCTTGAAAGACATTTTTTGAAAGGAGGAATAAGGCTCTTATCAAGAGAGTCATAGATTTCTTCATGTCCTCTTCCAATATCTAAATCCTTCGCAATCTTAGTGACGACTTTTTGTGCATAGGCACCAGTGAGTTTTTTTATTCTTTCAACATTAGATGCTTTCTTATTATCTCTTTCGACCTTTAAGTATATAGATTTAAACTCTTCCTCTGTTAAATTCTCTTTGAGAATTTCAACATCTTTAAATTGGTTCAAAAGAAAGTTGTAGTCCCAATCGATAGGGGTGAAGTTGACCGCGGCCGTGAAACCATCCACTGTGGCAATGGCGCCTCCTTCAATGAGTCCCATAAGGGAGTCGCGCCAATTCGTATCAACTTCATCGTCACTTCTTAATTTTAATTCATTCGCCGTTTGATAACAGCGGTGTCTTATTTCGTCGAACTCTTCTTTTAAGTTATTAAGTTGTAGTTCGTTGACTCTTTGTGTGATCTTATCTTGAGTTTTTACGAGATCTTCATTGAGGTGAGTGATGATTTTAATAATGTCACCACTTAGCTCTTCAACTTCTTTTTGTAACTCATTTAGGCAGTTAACACTTTCTTTACAGCTGGTCATAAAGCTTCTTTGATCTTGGGCCGGCGGCATTTGAAACTCTGTATTAATCTTCTGCTTTAATTCTTCATTATCCCAAATATAGCTAAAAGAGGAAAGGTCATTGAAAAAACCTAGAATGGCCCTTTCTCCATTTTCATCGAGACAACTAATAGCGGCTCCGACTTCGCTTGGGCCCACTTTGAGTCGTTTAATACTACTTAGATTCTTAACCTTCTGTTTTCTAAGCGGAGTGATAAGAACACATTCTTTGAGTTTTTCTGCCTGATCCTTGTGTTTGATCAGAGTCGGTGGAAGAATTGGTAGGGGAGTACGAAGTTTTGCAAGCTTCATCGGCCCTAATCCCTTCGTCCCTGTCGTTATAGGAATTATGCTTTCAATGGCTCCTGAGAGACAGCTTAGCTTTAGGACTCTACCCACTTGAGCGCGATTTAATTTTTGTCGGCAATTTTCATTAAATAGGACTTGGTCTTGAGAGATGACTGTTCCTGAGCACAACTTACCTTGCGCTTTGATATCATTTCCAGGTCTTCCGCTAAATATGGCACAGTTATAAGTGTCAGTATTAAGGTTTCTGACATCTTCCAGGGATGACTTTTCTAGTTGCCAATAACTTATCTTGGCATGGACCTTTGAAGTGGCAAGGAGCACACAGATCGTGAATAGAAATTTTAAGTACTTAAATAACACCAAACGCTCGTTCTCATTCTACTAACATGATCTTATCGTCATTCTTGCAGTAATACTTGAGCGTTTTGGTATGTTGTATACATTTGTTATTATTTAAATTTCTCTAATTTCCTTAAGCGATTTTATTTGGATCAGATTTATTTTCATCAGAATACTGATCCAGATCTTCAAAGTCTTCATCGCTAAACTCTGTGACATCATGTTTTTGTGGTGGTTGATTCTCAAGCTCTTCCATACTCGTGGCGTTGTCTATGTTTTGAGTTCTTCCCGTGTCTTTTCCAGAGACAAGTCCATCAAGTCCTTCTACGATAGTATAGAGTTTTTCTGATCCCGATTCTAGTACAGTCGATATTGTGAAGACCTCATTGGCAATTTGCTGTGTGTCCGAGCAGACTTGATCGAGCCTTTGCATGGCCTTAGAAACTTCTTTGATACCCGCTGCTTGCTCATTAGAAGCCAGTTTGACTTCTGATACTGTCTTATTCACCTCATTAACATTATTGAGAATCTCTTGTAGTTTCTCTCCACATTCTTGAGCAACTTTTTGACCTGCTTCAACTTTCTCCTTACTTCCCTTAGTTGCTGTTTCAACCTTGGATTTGGTCATCTCTATAATGCCCTGAACCTTAGAGACAGAGTTTGAGAGCATCTCTGAAATTTCCGTTGCCGCACTCCCACTTGCGGTAGCAAGGTTTCCAACTTCTTCTGCCACCACGGAAAAGCCCTTTCCGTGCTCTCCTGCTCTGGCCGCTTCGACAGAAGCGTTGAAAGAGAGAAGCTTTGTTTGAAAAACAATATCATTAATGACTGTTGTTTTACTGGCAATTTCTTGAATCACAGAAATGATTTCTTCCATCTGCGTGTTAATCTGTTGCATCTCAAAGCTAATATTCTCATTGGTTGAATTTATTTGATTCATGGCCTCTAACATTGTTGTCACTGTGGCAAGTCCATCGTTGGCCACATTTTGAGAGCTTTGAGACATATTTGAAGTGAGTTCAATATTGTCTAAGTTCTTATTAACCATCTGAGTGAGCTCATCCATTGTGGTGACTGTCTCTTGAATAGAGCTTGAAAGCTCGCCAGAGTAGTCATTGAGATTTGCTGAGTAGCTCTTAATTTTTTCTGAGTTTTCCGAAACATCAGATGAGACACTTGTTAGATTGTTATTAGCATTGGCTATCGGTGAGGAAATCACTCTGGCCACCATGAGACCTATGGCAAGGACAATGACAAAGAGAATTATGGCCCCAATTGAAATAAATATCACCATACTCTTAACAGGGGAGGTGATCTCTTCAAGCTCTTTTTCTGCAATAAAGGCCCATCTCTTTCCAAAGACATCCAAGGGACCGTAAACAGTGAGGACATTCTTATCCGTTGGCCCTATAAGCTCAACGATACCACTATTTCCTTTTAAGGAATTTTCCACAGCTTGAGTTTTAATAAGAATATTACTTTTAAAGAATTATTCATATTAAACTTATCCCTTTGAAGGGCAAAGTCAGATCTTAATTTATAGTCTGGACCAATGAGGTAGGTTTGACCTGTTTCACCCATACCTGTTCTTTGACCTGTGATTTTGGCCAGTGTTTCATTACTTAACTGGGCAATGACAACACCGAGTTCATCTCCCTTGTAAATACCTTCGTCTTCGTGATCAAATTCTGCATAGGCCTTCTTGCATAGAAAGCTGTAGACGCTTGATGCTGTCTTATAATTTTGAAAATCCGAGAAGAAGACCTTGTCATCTTTTTGGGCCTTGGCCTTATTAAAGCAGCTCTCTAAATTTGTTCCCTTTAAGACTCCCTTTGTTAAGCTTCTTCCAAGGAAGTTGTACTTGGGATCACTGACTGAACTCATAATGATTTGACCATTAACTGAAGCCAGCATGATATTTGAGAAACCAAAATCCTTAGCTAGCTCTCTGGTTCTCTTTCCGTAGAGCTTCTCATTTGCGAGATAAGTGGGTGTGATAATCTTTTCGTCTTTATCTGTAGAAAATCCTCCTCCATAGAAGGCACCTTCATAGGCAATGAAGAGCCCTTCAATGAGTCTATCCTTACTTAGTCTAAGGGTGAAGAGCTCACTAGTATTTAAATATCGCTCTATTTGCGACTTCATCATGATGGATGAAGACTCCAACTGATTTGTCGCCATTGTTAGCAGAGCAGTTTTAGACTTTGATGTCGAAATAAAGGCAACACTTAATATACACACTATACAAAGTGCAGCAATGACAACAATAAGCCGTGTCTTTAGTGCTAGTTTATTCATTTTAATTTTCTTTGGTAAAGGTTCGTATTACTTCCAAACTCCTGATCCTGCGATCCACTTCTTATCACCTGGACACATCTTTACAAAAGAAACCTTTGGTGTTGGAGCTTCCTCTCCTGGTTTTGTCCAGTAGTAGTCAACCCATCCACCTTCTGCTTTGGCCTTTGCCATTTTATCAAACTCAACGAAGAGGTGTTTTCCTTTCTTGTCTTTATTCTTTTTGAGGTCTCTTCCATTTAGTCTTCCCTTAATAGGGTGGATAACCATTTTTACATCACTATCTTGAACCCAGACATAGTTGGTTCCACAGTAGCGAAACTTCTTAATTTCATCTTTGGCACCATCTCCCTTTGCTCCAATTAGTGAGCAAATTTTTTCCACACTGGCCTTGGCCTCTTCTTTGGAACAAGAAAATGCGTTTGAACTTGTAAGTAATGTAAGTGCTAGTACAATTGATAAATTCTTCATTCATCCCTCCCATGCAATTAGAGTTGTTTTGAGAATTAATTTTCTTAAATTTCTTATGTGGCCATATTTTAGCGCTGAATAGTGAAATCAATATTAAAAGTAAGTAAAAAATAGGGAATGTGTTTATTTTTGATAAGTTACTTGTTCATAAAGGAGACTAGGGAATATACGCCTTAAGAATATCTTAACCTCTATTGCGCCTAACTTTAGGCGAACAAAAGATATGAACAGTATTTCTAGAACAGGTTCGGGTTTGTGTTTGAATCAAGATACTTGATAATTCCTCTGGCAACATTCTTAGCATAGACTCGCTGAAACCACTGATCCTTGAGTAGGAGGGCCTCTGAGTGATTTGTCATAAAACCTGCTTCGAGAAGAACTGATGGTCTTTTTGAGAGGGCGAGGACATAGAAGAGACCTGGTTTTAGACCTCTATCTTTAAGCTTATAGCGTTTTTGTAATTTGGTTGAAATGGCATCGTGAATACTTTGACCAAGTCTCTTTGATTGAGGCGCAACTCTCTCAACAACGAGGTCTGCTAGAATAGAATTAATTTCTTTCTGCTCTCCACTGCTGTCTTTATTTTCTACCATTTCTACTTTTTGTACGGCAACATCATCGTGATTGTCGAGATAGAATGTTTCAAAACCACTCGCACTCTTATTGGTTGTGGCATTGAGGTGAATTGAGACAAATATATCGGCCTTAATGTGGTCGGCCATTTTACTTCTCTTATCTAGTGAGACGGCCTTATCAGTTATTCTTGTCAAGTAGGCCGTGTGGCGTTTGGATTGATTGATATATTTTCTGATTTCTTTTGCAATTTTTAGAGTGAGATCTTTTTCGCAGATAATATTTAATTTTTTCTTATGCCAAATCTTTGCCTTGGCCCCACAGTCATCACCTCCATGGCCTGGATCGAGTAGCACTTTCTTTGCCATTGTAGTTGAGCAAAGAAGGCAAGTAATTGTGATAGATAGAAGAGTTTTTAGCATTAATTCATTATAGTAAAAAAAATGAAGAAATCAAATCTCCCATCTTTGAATCATTAAGTCATTAAGTCCTTAAGTCATTAAGAATTAAGTATAAATTAATACTTTTGTTAACCGATAAGCTCATGAGGGAGACATTTATGAGAGTCTTGATTGTAGAGGATGAACCGATAATCAGACAATTTTGCACACTTGTTTTAGAAAACTATTTTGAAAAGTGTGAAATCGTCGAGGCACCACATTCAGAAGTAGCCATTGATAAAATGAAAGCAATGAAGTTTGACTTCATTATTAGTGATTTTGACATGCCTGGGGGTAATGGCGATATTCTCGTTCAGTATTTAAAATCAATTGAGTGGCAGGGGAGCTACTTGCTACATACTTCAAATCATATTGACGATCTTCCCTATGTTAAAGAATTTGTTTTCTCCAGTGTAAACCGTAATTATGCTCAAAAGCCAACTCGCCTTAAAGAGCTCGTCGAAATAATTCGCGAAACTTTGAAGCGTGAAGAAGTTAAGTCTGACTACAAGAAAGTTCGTATTAGCTATTTTCTTAGAAATAATAAATCCCTCTGCGATATCTTTATTAAACTTAATGATGAAAAGTTTATTAAGATTATCAATGAGGGAGAGTTCTATAAGAAATCTGATATTGATAAATATATTAAGAAGAATCAAAAGTATCTCTATATTCTAGAATCAGATATGGCCAAATTCTCAAACCACCTCTATGACACACCATTTTTAGAGTTTGTCTCTGAGTTTGGAGCACAGGAATCTATTGAGGATAATCTTGTTAGAACCCATGCTGTACTAAAAGATTTGGTCGAGTCTGTTGGTGTTGATAAATACGCTATTAAGTTGGCCGATAGTTATGTTGGTAACGTTTCAGAAATTACTAAGGATGATAAGAATATTTCTTCAATGCTCTTTAAACTGAGACAAAGAAGAGATTATATTTATGATCATAGCTATATGTGTGCTTGTCTCTCTGTTTTTATTGTTAAGCAATTGCCATGGTCAACTAATGAGATTATTCAAAAACTCTGCTTCAGCGCTCTCTTTCATGATATTACATTAAAAAGTGCCGAGCTTGCCATGATTCACGATTTAGAGGAGTCCTCTGTTCGAAAGTTAACTAAGGAGGAGAAGATCTCTTTGGCCAATCATCCAAAAGATGCATGTAAGTTATTAAGTGGCGTAAAAGAATTTAGTCAAGATATCGAAAATATCATTACAAATCATCATGAAAATGGAGAGGGGACCGGTTTTCCTCGAAAGATTGATGGGACGCAGATGCGTCCTCTAACTTGTGTGTTCATCGTCGCTCATGAATTTGTCCGCCAGCTCTACTTAAGAGATTTTGATGAACATTCACATAAGGATATTCTAACGGTTCTCTTTAATCGTTATAATTCTGGAAGCTTTAAAGACATACTTGATGCTCTTTACAAGACACTCTCTCTAAATGAGTTCTTTGAAGAGGGCATGTAGCTACTTCTTAATCATATAGAGCTTATGAATCTTTTGATCCCTAAAGTCCTGTGGAATACTCCATGCTGTTAAGTCTTTAACTTTTAGATAATCTGATATTTCTTGTTCCAGCTTAAAATCTCTTAGGTTGTTGGAAAAGTATAGTACCCCATCATCTTTTAAAAGCTTCAAGCAACCTTTGATAAGTTGAATCTGATCTCTTTGAATATCAAGGGTATTCTCCATACTCTTTGACTGTGAAAAAGTTGGAGGATCTAGAATGACGATATCAAAGTTCTTGGCCCCACTAGATTTTTCTAAGTATTGGAAGACATCAGATTTTATAAATCGATGTTGATCAATGGATAAAGAGTTGGCGTGAAAGTTCTCTTTTGCCCAGTTTAGGTAGGTATTAGAGAGATCGACACTTGTTACGTTAGCACCAGCTACGGCACTTGCCACTGAAAGACTACCTGTATAGCAAAAGAGGTTGAGAACTTCTTTTGGTTGATCATTTTCAAGAGAGCTCGCTTCTTCAATTAGCTTTTGTCTCAATGGACGATGGTCAAGAAAGAGTCCTGTATCGATATACTTTTCTAGCTTAATAATGAACTTTAGAGTTCCTTCCTCAACTGTGAAATCAACACTTCTCTTATTCTCTTTAGAATACTTAAATTCTTCAGATTGAACCTTCGTCTCATGATAGTGATAGTTTGAAGTCGGTATATCAAGAACCTCTTTTAGGGCCTCTTCTAGTAGGGGAAAGTGGTTCTTCTTAGCATCGATTTTGTCATTACCTCTGAAGTAAATAAGGCAGTGATTGTGGTAGATATCGATGATATAGGGAAAGTCTGGAATATCTCTTTCATAGAGCCTGTAGGCCTGAAAGTTATTCTTTCGGGCCCATTTTGACTTATGTTTATAGAGTTTTTTTATTCTTCCTAGAATTGGATTATTCATTAGCTGGTAAAATTTGGATGATATGATTGGCCGATGTTGTAAGCCATTCATACTCTCTTAGAATTAGAGATGAGTTTAAGTGTTTTTCTTCACCTTCTTGAGTGAAGTCGTAGTCATAAAGTGGCATTTCTTCATTAGGAAAGATTGAGTCTCTAACATAGAAAGCGCCTTTATTGGCACATCCTATTTGATCAAATCTCTTTTGGACTTTATTTCCTCTTTCTTGAAACCTCTTCGCCTTAGCAAGTAGTGATCTCTTTTTCTTAGCACTTGTTGCTTGCTCGGCCTCTTTAGTCAGCTCTTGTGCTCTCTCGTCCATATATGGCTTAAATGAAGAGACAAAGGGACATTCGTGCTTTGTGTTGTCATTGAAACCAAAGACAATATTTGCATGCCAAAACCCTTGATGGTTGTAAATGACTAGCACTGGTGCTTGGTTTTTAACGAGGGCCTTCTCACTTGATCTACGATATTTAGTCGGGGCCTCAGCAACATTCCACTGGTTCTTATCTTTATCAACTAAGAGAACATCTCTCTTAAATTGTGGGATTTTAATGGCCTTAGCTGGGTCTAGTTGATCTTTGAAACTGATCCAATTGAATCTCGTTCCATACTTAGCTTCTTCGTCATCAGCGTTTGTTGCGACTCTAATGTCGTTAACTTTCTTATAGTAACCCTTTGTGTAGCGGTAGTCTTCATTGAGATAAATATGACCGGCCTTGTTGATGCGGTAGATATTATCAGTTCGCCAGTTCTCAATATTTTCTTGTCCTGTTCTCAGAGTTTTAAGGGCCATGAAGAATCTTTCCGATAGGTCTAGTCTCTGCTCTCCTTGAAGATCATTGAGGCGATTCATCCACCATTCAACGATTCCTGTGTGAGACATATAAAGGCATGATCCTGCATTTTCTTGATAAGGAGTCGGCATAATATAAGGAATAAGATCATTGAAACCTCCCGCAAGTGGATTTTCTTGATCAAGTCCTTTTTGAGCAAGAGAGTTAATATTTTGAACTCTTGCAATTTCGTGTAGTTGGATTTTATTTGTTCTTAATTGAGATTCTTCGGCAAAGACAGTGAAAGTCGTTAAAATGGCCGTGAAAAGAATGGCAATATTCTTCATTTAGTCCCCTGATTGTTTGTAATTTCGATAGTTTGTGCCACGTGTGTGTCGTGGAGAAATATTTTCTCTTAATCGTAGGAATAAGTCAAAAAAATGACTAAAGTTCTCGGTTATTCCTGCCGAAAAAAAGACGTGCAGATTATCTACCAAAAGAAGGAGAGACCATGAGTTTAAAGCAACTCGGGCGAGTATTTTTAGTCCTGGCATTTTTATCTAGCGCGAATGCCAGTGTTGTTAAATTGGCCGATGTTTTAGTGAGGAGTGCCGATTTAAAAGCAAAGATTGTTTCAGTTGGAGTGAGTGGAGCAAGTGTTAACAGACTCAAGAGTTTTGTTGATACCAGCGTAAGATCTCTAACACAAAATGACTCACGTAGTCTTTATGAAGTCGTCGCCTCGTTACCTGTTAGTGGGGAAGATATTAAGAAGAAGCAAAGGCTTCTTAGGCTTCTAAAGAAGAACTCTCAAAATGTAAAAAATAATGAATTTGTAAAGGCCGTCAATGATATCATTTTCCTGGCCGATAGATATGGACACAATTCAATAAGCACTCTGTCGTGTTCTGTTTGTGTATCTGATCAATTGAGTGCACTTGGGTTTAAAACTTCGATTAGAAGTGTAGGGAATAAGAAGATCCAAAAAGTCTTGAGAAGAATTCCTTCATCGCCAAAGAAGCTCTATGCATATAATTCTAAGAGACTCAGAAAACTTGGAATCTCTACAAATAATCTACGCTATGTAAGTGAAGAAGACTCAAAGACGTTGGCCCTTTTTCTTGAACTAGCTTCGAGTGGTTCTGCTAATTATAAGAAGCTTACGGATTCAATTATTAAATTCAATACTAAGAATGGGAAGGTTCAACTTGCTGGTCCTGATGCTCCTAGCTCACTTTGGAAAATTCTTGGTTATAAGATTACTGATGATAAGGCCCAAAAGTGGTCGTCTGTCATTTCAGACTCCCTTGTTCACAAGAGTGAGAATAAGCGAATTAACGCCTTCTACGAAAATCTTCTTAAAATGAATGAAGGAGATGCTGTGAAGACCGAAAAGGTGCGCAGAATGCGTGCGAATAACTGTTTTTTTAAATAATTAGAATATAAGAAATAGAACAAGGATATATTATGAAAAAGAATAATTGGACAAAAATCGGGGCCTATCTCTCATTGACTGGTCTTCTGTATAACTGTTCTAGTATTCCTGGTGTGAATAGGTTTATGGCCAATGATGATGGTTATAGACCACAGACGGCCTATGAAGCATGGGGTGTTCTCAATCACTCAGCAACAAGTTACGCAGCAAATGCGCTCTTTGTTGAAGAGGGAAAGACTGTCGGTAATCAATCAACAGGAATCACTTTTGGTGCAGAAAAAGAAGCATCATCAAGTCTTTTAACGCGTATTATGGGACCACCTTCAAGTATTCTTGAAAACCAGGTTAAGAGTCTGCCAGAAGAAAGTAGAAAGACCTTTCTCAAGGACTTTCTAAGTAATTACGTTAAAGATGCCAATGGTTATCGTACATATAAAGACGATTTTGGAAATAAGGTTGATCTTGCAAGCGATGTTGTCTCTCCTGATGGGACAGCGAGAGTTATTGATCTTAGTGAAATTAAGGCCATTAATTTTGAGAGTGCTTCTCTTGAAGAGCTCGAGGCCGGTTTTAAGAAGTTCTTAGATCAAACAGGTGATAGACCAATGACCTTCATTAAGCCTCAGGTGAGAATGAAGATGTTTAATGGAAAACTTCCTGGTCTAACAGATAACCTACTTGCAACTCAAACAAATTGGCGTGGTAAGCGTGCTCCAGACTATACGACTTGGACACCTAACTACGGACATGCTGAAAAGTATATTGTCAATGCCCATGCTCACGGTGGTGGACAAGGTGGAGGTTGGGAGATCAACTTCGTACCTCTAGATACGTATGGTGAATTTGAAGAGATGGTTTCTTGGTTTAGAAATGAGCTCAAGCAAGTTATCAAAGACCCGGCGACTCTAGAGAGTAAAGTTAAGCTCTTCCAGGCCCCAGGTCACCAGAGAATGGTATTTAATAGACACCCGAATCTTCCTGAGAAGAAGTTAGCGGAAATGTATCGTATGATACAGACTTATATCGTTATTAAAGGTATTCAGGGAAATACTGGTATTGAATTTGCCAATTATAAGAAGATTCAAGATGATGCAGCTCTTGCTTCTCTTGATAGAAGATATGAGCGTGGTGTTATTAGGGTTGAGGGTGATCGTTGGACACCTGATAAGCCTAAGTCAACTCTAGGTATCGAGTTCAGAGCTGGTACTAAAGACTTAAATACTGCACGTTTCTATCAAACGGCACTGGCCGCAAGAGTCGCTTCAAATGACTTTTCTGGTATGGCCGATATCGGAGACTATAATTTATATAACTCGAGTTTGACGACACCTCAAAAGCTTTCTGAGCGTTTTGGGTTGCCTCTGGAAACGACAAAGAAGGCCAAGCAGGTACTTGAATCAGCAGGTATCAAAGACGCTTACCAAATCCAGTTATGGGATTGGGCCGGTAAGAAAGTTCCATTCATTGGTGGAACTAAGAAGAAAGTTATCAGAAACCTGACTAAGGATTACTTAATTCAAATCGCTTCTTTAAGTGAAGCAGAGCTTTCAGGTGATGCACTCAAGCAGAAAGTAAGAAATCTTGGAAGAGAGTGGGTTCTGGCCTCAAGAGTTCCTCAGGATATTGAGCATTATATGAGACCAAAAAGAGGGTTTACATATAATAACGATGTTCTCAAGTATAAGCCTGTTCCAGGTAGAAACTATGTTTCAAATCCTGTCGATGTTAACAAGATCGATCTTGGTATTGAATACTCGGGGAAATTCCCACTTGCTGTGAGAGGGGACTTTTCAAAAGAAAGACTAGGAGATGGAAAGCGCGCTTGGATCCAAACAAAAGTTGATTTAACAATGGAAGAGCGTGAGGCCATTATTAAGTCCGTTGCTGAGGATTTAAGAAGTGAGCTTAACGGGGTTGAAGGACCAACGAAGATTGATGCCGATGGACACGGTCACGGTCTTGATATCGCTTATACAATTCGTGATAAGAAGAATAGGAAGTGGATTGTCGAGTGGGATGGTATCGGAAGATCTTATACTCCAGAAGGTGAGATTATCGCTGATTCTCCACGTGGTGGATCAATTGAGCTGGTTACTCCAAAGTTTACGCCTGAGCTTAATGAGATGAATGCTGTTTACAAGGCATTTGAAAAGAATAATATTCTTCCACAACTGACGACTGGTGGTGGACACGTTAATATTGACTTGGCCGCATTTGAAGGTAATCCAAAGGCCTTAGCAAGATTCTTAACGATCTTTCATGAGCATAGAAGTATGGCCTCGTTGATGTTCCAACATATCAACAGAAGACATACATCTGAGCAATTGGATCTCAGTGATAATCTTGTAAATAAGCTTAAGAACTTCAACGGTACTGAAGATGACTTAAAGAAGCTTCTTTATAATGAGAGATATTTTAATACTAAGTTTGGTAGAAAGACTCGTTATGTACAGCTTGATTTATCGGCCTATTACCAAGATGTGATTCCTGAGGAATTCATCACAGATGACTTTGATATTTCAAATCCAACTGTAGACTGGAGAAGAACATTTAGAGTTGATCCAAAGATTAGAAAGGCCGAATTTAGAATGTTCAATGCTCCAAGAGATGCAATGGAGTCGGCCCTTCAAGTTAAGTTTGTAAGAGCAATGTTAAATAAGGCCTTGAATGAAACAGATCCTCTTTCGGGTAAGGTTTCAAATTATAATCACTTGGATTATGTGAAGAACCCTTCTCAAGCTGCAACTGATCTCGAGAAGATGTGTGCTGATCTTGGTCTTGATGTTAATGAATATAGACCGGCCGTATACGAAGGACTGGCAGAGTCTGAAAAAGCTGCTCGTTCACCATTCTTCATTGATATGAAGGAGAGACTTAAGAATAATCCTCCACAAGCAGGTTGGGGAGAGGCCGTGGCCGCTAGATCTGCTGAGAATGCACTGAATTCTGAAGGTCGTGAATGGGTGAGAGGTCCTGCTGATGAACTTAACACTATGACAAATGAACATAGAATTGAGGCCGCGAGACAAGCACAACAAATGAGACAAAATATTGTGCCTGCAAGAGAGCTTCCTGGAGAGTTTGTCAGAAGTGAGAGTTGTGCAGAATTAATTGATGCGATCTTATAGAACTTTAATAAAGAGGAAATAAAAAAGAAGGGAGACGATGTCTCCCTTTTTTTATGCTGTTGTTGCTTGCATGATATCTTGAATATAACTCTTGAGGTGCTTATGGCCAAGTGGTTTATAGAGAATATCTTGCGCCCCTTTTTCTTCGACCTCTTCTTTTGAGATATCGACATGGGCCGTGATAAAAACAAATCTCTTAATCTTTAATTGCTTTTGTAAAATATTACTTAGCAATTCAAAACCATCCATCTTAGGCATTCTGATATCAGAGAAAACAAAATCATAGTTTTCATTCTCCAATTTCTTCAGGGCCTCTTCACCATTAGAAGCAAGCTCAAAATTGATATCCATATCCTCTAAAAGGATTTGGTATAATTCTAGTAGCTCTGTTTCGTCTTCAACAAATAAGAACTTCATTACATCTCTCTCTAAAGTTTTTAGTACTTTACTAAGCTTGATTATACACGAGTTGAATCTATTAAATACAAAAAGATGTAAAAATATATTGTTTGGTGACTTAACTACCTGAAATCACTATTTTTAAAGAACTCTACATCGGGAAATTTTTCCGTCACCAATTTGAGGTCCCATTCACTTCTTACGATGAAACAAGGCCTATTTTTATTGTCGTAGGCAATATTTATTGAGTTTTTCTCAATGAATTTGTCCTTTTCACGTTCATCCTTAAATTTAAGCCATCTTACACCACTAAATGGAAATCCTTCATATTCCCCGCGGACATTATACTCATCTTCAAGTCTTCTCTTAACAACTTCAAATTGGAGTACACCAACAGCACCAAGAATCTTGTCTGTGGAAGAGTGTCTTCTAAAGAGCTGAACTGTTCCTTCTTCAGAAAGTTGTTGAAGTCCCTTGTCTAGTTGCTTGGCCTTCATAGGGTCTTTAAGAATGACCTTTTGAAAGATTTCAGGGGCAAAGTTTGGGATTCCTGTAAAGGTAATCTTCTCTCCTTCAGAGAATGTGTCACCAATTTGATACTTTCCAGAATCGTGAAGTCCGATAATATCACCAGGAAGTGCGTATTCAGTGATTTCTCGATCTTGCGCTTGAAAGATGAGCGGAGTTGCGACTTTGACTTCTTTCTCTGTTCTTGTGTGAAAGATTTTCTGTCCTCTTTTGAAAACTCCCGAACACACTCGCATAAAAGCGACACGGTCACGATGTTTCTTATCCATATTGGCCTGGATCTTAAAGATAAAGCCCGTAAATTTCTTTTCCTCGGGAGAGATATCTCTTGTTTCACTCTCTTCATCATAGGGAAAGAGTTTAACCTCTCTTGATTGTGGTCCTGGTGCATACCCAGAAACCATGTCGAGAATTTCTTTAACCCCAAAGTTATTAAGGGCCGATCCGAAGAATACTGGAGTTTGAATTCCCGCAAGGAATTCCTCCTCATCAAATTGTGGCATACATTCTGAAACCATCTCAAGATCTTCTTGCAGTTTTTCTAAGAGGGCCTCTCCGACATATTCTTTTACTTCAGCACTTTCTAGGTCGCTGGCATCAATAATTCGTGGATTTAATGGGTCTTTAATATCTTTAAAGCTGACAATTTGTTTTGTTCTAAAGTCATAGACTCCTCTGAACTCAACCCCTGAGCCAATCGGCCAAGTCATTGGAGCACACTGGATAGAGCAAATGGTTTCAACATTGTCGATAAGCTCAAAGGGATCCATTGCGTCTCGATCAAACTTATTCATGAACGTGACGATAGGAGTGTCTCTCATACGACAAACTTCCATCAGCTTCTTTGTCTGTTCCTCAACACCTTTTGCTGAGTCAATCATCATGAGAACACTTTCTACGGCCGTTAATGTTCGATATGTATCTTCTGAGAAGTCCTTGTGCCCTGGAGTATCAAGAAGGTGCATGGCCCTTTCGTTATATGGAAATGACATCACAGATGAAGTAATCGAGATACCTCTTTCTTTCTCCATTTCCATCCAGTCAGACTTTGCGTAATTTCCCTGCTTAGACTTTACCATTCCTACTTCACGAACAACCTGTCCAAACCAAAGAAGTTTCTCTGTCATTGTCGTCTTCCCGGCATCCGGGTGACTGATAATTGCGAAGGTTGCTCTCTTAGCTGTATCCATGGGTAAATATCCTCTGTAATTTTTTCACTGCAAGTTAACTTGCCTTGTCACTCTAAAAGGTGAGGGATATAACCCCCACATATTCGTAGTTAAGAATAGGGAATGCCGTACAAAAAAGTTGTTGTGTTTGTTCTTTGTTCCCCGATTTCGTGAAGTTTCGTGTTGTGATTCCCTCGAAAGTTGTTGTACGTTCCCTATTCTTTTCTACGTCTCTCTATTTTCTTCTTATTTCTTCAAATTCTTATGTGTTTCAACAATTAAGTTAACAACTTCACCGACTGATTTATTTCTCAGCATTTTTGGCGTGATCTCCTCCGTTGGAAGAGTCGGAAGGGCCGTTAGCTTTTCAGAAAATTGAAGATTCTTATTGGCCCATACTTCATCGACTTTCTTAACTGGAGTAAAGTGTGGCGTTGTCGTTAGAACTTCTGGAACTTCATGAATCATTTTTCCAATTGTTTCTACAATATCAGCAAAGCGATCGAGTTCTGATTTTGAGAATGATTCAGTTGGTTCAATCATAAGTCCATAAACTTCTGGGAAGGCCACTGTTGGAGCATGAAGACCAAAATCTAAGAAGAGCTTTCCAATTTTGGCAATGGCCTGGTTCTTAGGAGTTCCAGCACTTGCAATAATGTCAAATGTCTCATCATTAATTGTGATAATGAATTCGTGCATTCTGGCTGTATCTTCGGCACCAAGAGGCAGAGTTGGATATGACTTGTGAAGTCTTTCAAAGAGATATCTCGCTGCTAGGACAGCAACTTCAGACATCTTCTTAACTCCCTCTTCTCCAAGGGCCTTAATATATGTATAAGCTCTTACTTTGTGAGCAAAGTTTCCATTGTGACGATGGAAATTTCCAATTGTTTTTGGAGTCTTAAAAGTTCTAAATCCCTGTGCTGTTTTTTCAATCTGAACACCAGGAAGAAAATCTACTAACTTAGAACTTACGGCCACAATGGCATCACCTGGACCACCTCCACCATGTGGGATTGTCCAAGTCTTGTGAAGGTTATTGTGAACAGCATCGACACCAAGCTTATCAAGGTGGATATGTCCGGCAATAGCATTCA
Source organism: Bacteriovorax sp. DB6_IX (assembly GCF_000447775.1). Taxonomy (GTDB): domain Bacteria; phylum Bdellovibrionota; class Bacteriovoracia; order Bacteriovoracales; family Bacteriovoracaceae; genus Halobacteriovorax_A. The sequence goes on along the minus strand of NZ_AUNJ01000252.1, from coordinate 4,891 downwards.
TATTGGCCCCATCCATATACACAAGACCATCAACAGAATGGATAATATCGGCAACTTCTTTGAAGTTTGCTTCAAATACACCTGATGTATTTGGATTTGTAATCATAATACCTGCAACACGCTCTCCGTGCTCAGCAATCACTTCTTTAAGTTGTTCAATATCAATCTGACCTTTATTATTGGCCTCTAGAGTTAGGATACCGACTTGAACACCATCGACTTTCTTTGTTTCAAATCCGGCCATCGTTGCTGTTGCTGGGTTTGTCCCGTGGGCCGATCTTGGAATGAGAATGAGGTCCTTCTTATTTCCCTTATCATTGTGGTAGGCCTGAAAGAGCTTGATTCCGACTAGTTCGCCCTGTGCGCCAGCAACAGGTTGAGTCGTCACACCTGGAAGACCAGTAATCTTTTTAAAATCTTCTTGAATCTCATAAATAACTTCCAGACATCCTTGAACATATTTTTCAGGCATATCAGGGTGGGCCATTGTGAACTCTTTAAGAGACGCTGCCCAGTCATTGATATATGGATTATATTTCATCGTACATGATCCTAGAGGATAGATGTCATCGTCAGGAGATACGTTGAGATTACCAAGTTCTGTATAGAAGGCCTTGAGTTTATCCATTTCTATTCTTGGGATACCTGAAGAGGTATGATTTAAAAATGATTCTGGAATTTCTGGAATATCAAATCCTTCTTGTGCTGAATCGAGTTCAGCAAAGTTTTCTCTAAACAGAGCAATGAGTTGATCCACATCCTCGCGTGTTTGAATATCACCAAAGGAAATTTTTAGAAGATTCTTTGCAATACCAAAACGATTTGAAATATCTTTACCTGCAACAATATTCTTGTCGTTAATAATAAGTTTATTGAGGTCGCCCTCAATTTCTAAAACAACTTCATTATAAAATGCTGCTGCAAATGGCAGTGAAACACCCTTGAGATTAGAGATAGCATTGAGGAAGTGGAGAGTATTTTCACGTGATGTTTTAATAGCCTCTTCTAGACCTTGATCTCCATTAGCAAGTAATGCCGCACCGGCAATTGTCGATACAAAAGACTGGTTAGAGCAAATATTACTTGTGGCCTTCTCTCTTCTAATATGTTGTTCACGAGTTGAGAGAACCATTGCTAGACATTCTTTTCCATCACTATCAATGGCCTTACCGACATAGCGTCCCGCAGTTGATCTAATGGCCGTTTTATTCTTGTCATTAAATCTAATTCCAAAGATACCAAGTCCTGGTCCACCGAAGTTTGCCTCTAGACACAGGTGCTGTCCTTCTCCAACGATCATTGTGACACCTTCGCCATTAGAACCAAATTCTGATGGCTTCTTTAAACCACCTTTGGCCAGAAGAATTGGGTCGATGATAGCAATTGAATGGATTCCTGCCTCATGGGCAATATCAGTCAGTTCATCACAATCTTCAATCAGACCAAGTGCATTGACCTGTGAAAATGCAATTGCACAGACATCATCATTTTCTTTAATAATTCTTCTAAGTTCATCCGTATCAATAAGACCAGATTCTTTGTGGATTGGAGCATAGATAACTGGTGTATTAGTTTCTTTTCTCTGTGTTTCAATAACACTCTTATCACCTGGAAAAATATTGTCACAGATAATAACTGTATTTCTCTTTCTATCAAGTCTTTGAGCTGTTTTTATGGCCTCATAAAGACAAGTTGATCTTTCATAGAGAGAAGCGTTGATGGCCTCAAATCCTGTCAGTTGAGAAATTGCACTTGAATAGATCCAAAGTGTGTGGAGAGTTCCTTGACTTCTTTCTGGTTGGTAAGGTGTATAGGCCGTTGTTAGACCTCTAATCCCACAAACGTAAGGAACTATTTCATTGAGTTTATATTGTGGTAGTCCATCACCTAGAAAGTTAAGTGGAATAGTATTTTTCTTAGCTGTTTGTTCAACCTTGTTGGCAAGGTCCTCATAGCTAAGAGGAGCTTCAAGACCCATTGGAGAATCAAACTTGACGCTATCATCGATATGAGAAAAGAGCTCTTTCATTTCTTTGAGTCCAAGTGACTCAAGCATTTGAGCTTCTTCATTGCTGTCGGCCGCAATATAGAAAGGATTAAGTTCACGGTTTAATTTTGTAGGATCAAACCCGAGTTTCTTTTTAAGATCATCACTGATATTATGTGTGTTCATAGGTATCTCACTCCCTGATGGTAATATGATAAATTTAGTCAGAATTTATCATGAATAACAGGGCATATCTACTGGAAAAGACGATGACACAGAGTGAATATTCAATAAATATAAAAGTCGATCAAATGTATAGGAATGGGTCTTATTTAGGTCAACTAAAAGAGGCCGCATTGACTCATGGAGTTGTCTTAAATTTTGTTGAAGACGATCAAGTTCTATTATTTGAAGATCAAGTCTTTATGCTCGGTGAGAAGGGACGATTTAGTCTTGACTGGATTCAAGATCTCAAACTTCACTATAAAAAAAAGTACGCCCTAAAATCACAACCTTTGGCAAAGTCTCTAGGGATAACAGACCATAATGCTGAGCATCGTGTGATTGATTGTACTTTAGGCACGGGTAAGGATGCGATCCTGCTTCTTTCCTTTGGTGCCAAACTTGAGTGCTTTGAGCGAAAGCCTGAAGTCTTTATTTTGGCCTTGGATGCTTGGTTAAGGGCATCGAAAGATCCAGACTATGGTGAAACTTTCAAAAAGAGAATGAAGCTCAATTTGGGGCAGGCTTGGGAATCAGATTTTGGAGACAGTTTTGAGTTGGCCTATTTTGATCCAATGTATCCCGAAAAGAAGAAAAAGGCGCTACCGAGAAAGGAGATGCAAGTTTTTAAAGAAATCGTTGGAGAAGATCAAGATATTGAAAGTGTCTTTGAGCAACTTCTAATGAAATTTAAAAGAGTCGTTGTTAAGCGTCCTGTGAAATCTGATCTCGTAAAAAAAGGTGCTGTCAGCTTTTGTGGAAAGACGACTCGCTATGATCGTTATGGCAACTAAGAAGCGTGACGATAGGGTTGATCTTCCTCTTCTTTGTGAAATTTAATCTTGGCCCTTTTCATACTTTCTACCTGCTTTATGAGCTTTAACAAATAAATTCTATGCCACAGTCCTTGCTTAGAAAATTGTGCTCCCCACCCTTCAAAATTTTCAAATTTACCCTTTCTTACGATACGAATAGGGATTGAGAGCTCCACATCTTGAAAGGAGATATTGGCCAAGAATTTTTCACCTTTTTGAAACTCATGCACGCGATTTGAGTTATTGATAAAGAAAATTCCGGTTGTGGAGATATTAACGACAGTAGTGTCGAGAACACTTGGAATATGATGGCTTTTAAGACTCATTGGAAGAGGAAGATGGTAGCGTTTAGAGCGCTCCCACCATCTTAGCGAAGGATCGAAGAAGCTTGATCGATTCTTGATATCAGTAAATTTATAAATTCCAAATAAGCAGAAGGCTTGAGTCATATATATAGGTAGTATTGCTTCCATGTGAATGATCTCTGGAGCATAATTTTTTAATAGGTGTGGCCCTATGAACATAAAGATTTGGGCCCCCATGAATATGAAGTAAGACCATGCTCTAACATTAATAAGACAGAAGGCCGATATTAGGGGAGCTCCCCAGAAGCTAAGAATATGTTTCTTAGAAATACTTAAGTTTACTAGATTCTTTGTCTGTTCAAAATCTAGCTCAAGCCTCAAAGCAGCAATGGCCAAGGTCGCCAGGGGGATCAGCATATAAGTTAAGATAAATAATTTAAAAATCAAAGGTCTCTTCTTCATCACTAATATTGTAGCTTTGAATGAAAATCAGTGGGGTAAAAAAAAGAGATTTTTTTGAGTCTTTGCAATCTTTTGAAATCACTATGTGGCCACTTTTTTTATGGGTAAAGTATGCCCTTGTGCTGTGCGCGTTAAACCGAGGAAATTACTTAAAAATATGTGAAAACACATCTTTTTCATGATAGAGTTTAGCTCAATAAAAATGTCACATAAATTATGGGGTTTAAAGTGAATATTGTTATCTCGCCGGCCAAGAAATTAGATTTTGAACACGGAATTAATATTAAGTGCACAAAGCCTCTTATGAGCAATAAAACTTCAGTACTTCTTAGTGAGTTACAAAAATGTAAGATGGTAGATATTCAAAAAATGATGAAGCTTTCAGATAAGCTTGCCCAACTTAATTTTGAAAGATACCAAGAGTTTGAAATGACTGCAGATAAAAGTCCTGCGATCTATGCATTTGTAGGAGATACATATAAGGGTTTAGATGCTAAATCATATAGCAGTGATGATCTTGCTTATGCTCAAGAACATCTTCATATCCTTTCGGGACTCTATGGGCTTCTAAGACCCTATGATGAGATGAAGCCATATCGCTTAGAGATGGGAACAAAATTTGGTGCTATGGGGGCCAAGAATCTCTATGAATTCTGGGGTAGCGATATCGTGAAGCAGATTAATAAGTTTAGCCAGAAAACAGAGTCTGAATATCTTGTAAACCTTGCAAGTGAAGAATATTTTAAATCAGTAAAAAGAGATGAACTCGAAGTTCAGGTTATCGATGTGAAATTCTTAGAGAATAAGAATGGTCAGTATAAGATGATTGGTCTAATGGCCAAGAGGGCCAGAGGGATGATGGCCTCTTATATTGTAAAGAATCAAATTAAATCACTAAGTGACTTAAAGAAATTTGATGTTGATGGTTATAAATTTAGTAAAGAAGATAGTGAAAAGAATCTTTTAGTTTTTAAAAGATAAGAAATTAAGAAATATAGATAAAAGGAATTGAAATGACTCAAAAGTATCATGTCTACGGAATTGGGAATGCTCTTGTTGATATGGAGTTTGAAGTTAGCACAGATTTTCTAAATGAAAAT
>NZ_AUNJ01000251.1 GCF_000447775.1 Bacteriovorax sp. DB6_IX | reverse complement strand
TCTCATTGCTCTTCTTCTAATATAAGGCTCTGTAATTTCGGCCATTCTAATCGCAGAAAGAACTCTAGTGTAAACACCTTTTCTCTCTAAGCTATCTTGGATTGCAAGTGAGTTAATAATTGTTGCAAGCATTCCCATGTGGTCAGAAGATGTTCTATCCATACCCTTAGTTGCTCCAGCAACACCTCTGTGAATATTTCCACCACCAATAACAATAGCAACTTCTACACCCATATCATGAAGATCTTTAATCTCAGTTGAAATTTGATCTAGAACTTCAGGATTAACACCGTAACCAGTATCACCAGAAAGGGCCTCACCAGAAAGTTTCAGTAATATTCTCTTATATTTCATAAATTTCCCCACTAAACAAACCTAGCACTAAGGCATTATATAAATTTTTGATAACTTAGCTAAATTTTCAAATTAGCCCAAAAAAAAGGGGCTTAATAAAGCCCCTTTCTTATAAAAACAATTGAATTACTTTGTTAACTTAGCAACTTCGTCAGCTAGGTTATCTTCTTTCTTCTCAATCCCTTCACCAAGAACTAGCTTGTTGAATGATTTAACAGAAATAGATCCACCAACTTTTGAAGCAACTTCAGCAACTAGCTTAGTGATTGTTAAGTCTGGATTCTTAACAAATGGTTGCTCAAGAAGACAAACTTCTTTAGCTAGTTTTCCAAGTTTACCTTGAACGATCTTTTCGATCATATTCTCTGGCTTACCTTCTTCTTTAAGTTGAGCAGCATAAACTTCAGCTTCTCTCTTCTTAAATTCTTCATCGATATCATCAGATGATAGGAATGAAGGTGAAGCAGCAGCTACGTGCATTGCGATATCTTTTGCAAGTTCTTGAACTTCTGGAGCATCAGCTTTGTCAGTATCAAGATCTACGATAACACCAATTTTTCCACCGTGGTTATAAGTTCCAAGAGCACCGTCAGTGTTAACAGCAACAAATCTTCTTAGATCAACTTTCTCACCACACTTCATTGTGAACTCAGTTACGTCTTCAGACTTAGCTGTTCTTAGTTCTTCAATATTAGCTGGCTTGTTTGATAGAATATATTCTGCAGCAGATTTTGCGAAACCTTGGAATACGTCACCCTTAGAAACAAAGTCTGTCTCACAGTTAACTTCTAGAACTACAGCATTGTTTCCGTCCATTACAGAAACCACAGTCCCTTCAGCAGCAACACGGCTAGCTTTCTTAGCAGCTTTCGCTAGACCTTTCGTTCTTAGAAAGTCTACCGCCGCTTCAATATCACCGTTAGTTTCAGTCAGGGCCTTTTTACAGTCCATCATCCCTGCACCAGTTTTTTCTCTTAGTTCTTTAACAGCACTTGCCGTAATTGCCATAACAACCTCGTTATAAAAATTGATTAAAAATTAATTAAACGTCAGCTTCTTCACCAGCTAGATCGATATCTTTCTCATACTTAGAAATGATCTCGTCTTCTAGAGACTTATCTCTTGCTGGACCATCAGTCTTAACTCTAGCTTTTCCTCCACCTTCAGCAACTGCATTTGAGAAGTACTCAGTAAATAGAGAGATTGACTTGATAGCGTCATCGTTACCTGGAACAACAAAGTCAATTCCAGATGGGTCACAGTTAGTATCTGTGATAGCGATTACAGGAATTCCAAGCTTGTTAGCTTCTTGAATCGCAATTCTTTCGTTATTTGGATCAACTACGAATAGAGCACCTGGAAGCTTTCTCATATCTTTGATACCACCAAGGTTTTTCTCTAGTTTTTCAACGTCTTTTCCAACTTTGATTCTTTCTTTCTTAGTAAGAAGTTCGAAATCACCAGTTTCTTTCATTTTTTCAACTTTTCTTAGCTTGTCGATAGAAAGGTTGATTGTCTTATGGTTAGTTAGCATCCCACCTAGCCATCTGTAAGTTACGTGGAAAGCTCCACATGACTCAGCAGCGTTTCTTACAGTTTCAGAAGCTTGTCTCTTAGTTGCTACGAAAAGAATTGGCTTTCCTTCTGAAGCAGTCTTCTTAACGAAGTCATAAGCTTGTTGTGCAAGAGGAATAGTTTTAGCAAGGTCAACGATATAGATTCCGTTTCTCTCACCAAATACGTATTTCTTCATTTTTGGGTTCCACTTGTGTGTTTGGTGTCCAAAGTGAGCACCTGCTGCAAGTAGGTCTTTGATGTCTAGAACATTTTTAGCCATTTTTTACTCCTAAAAGTTGGTTAAACAAATCACCCCAAGGCCGAACGGACCAACAAATTTGAGGCGATGAGATTTCGCACTATTGCGATTGAGATATCTTATTAACATGCTGTCAATAAACAGGCAAGCTTAGATAAATGCAAAAGCCTATTCTGACCTATATATTTTTCATGGAATATAGGGAAAATTTTGTAGAACTTATTCAGCTGTAATAAAAAAGGAGGACCTTACATGTCCCCCAATTCTTATAGTGATATTTTGTTTAAATCTTACATCATAGCGTCATCGCCAGACATTAAAACCTTTCTTGGTTTTGATCCCTGAGCTGGACCTACAACCCCTCTTCTTTCCATCTCTTCAACAAGGTTTGCTGCCCTGTTGTAACCGATTCTAAGTCTTCTCTGCAGCATTGAAGCTGAAGCCGATCGACTCTCAATAACAATTTTCAAGGCCTCACCATACATGGCATCGTCAGACTTTTCATCAGATGAAGATATATGAGATCCATATGTGTATTCATCAGTCTCAACCTCTCCTCCACTTTCAAGGAAGTCAATGGCATGTTGATTAAACTCTTGTGGTAGACCTTCAAGTTTTGAAGCAAGCGCCTCAATTTCACTTTCATGAACAAATGACGAGTGCACCCTTTGTGTATTAATACCGGCCTTATAAAGCATGTCCCCTTTTCCAAGGAGTCTTTCTGCTCCAATCTTATCGAGAATTGTTCTCGAGTCAGTCTGAGAAGTAACCCTAAAAGATACCCTTGTCGGGAAGTTAGATTTAATAACCCCTGTAATAACATCTACAGAAGGTCTCTGCGTTGCCAGTACAAGGTGGATTCCAGCAGCTCTTGCCTTGGCCGCAAGTCTTGCAATATTTTGCTCAATTTCCTTCCCTGCTTTAGTCAAGATGAGGTCGGCAAACTCGTCAACAATAATAACAAGGTATGGAAGTTCGTAATCTTCAGCACCTTGATCTTCATAATACTGATGGATATTTGCCAACATTGATGGGTCAGCAACTTTAAGCTTCTCATTGAATCCAGAGATATTTCTCACTCCAAACTCTTTAAGAATTGAATAACGTCTTTCCATCTCTTGTACGGCCCATAATAATGAAATAGAAGCCGTCTTAGCATCTGTAATAACTGGCATCACAAGGTGCGGAAGCTTCGCATAGAGGGCTAATTCTAGTTGTTTAGGATCGATAAGGATTAACTTCATCTTCTTAGGAGATTTCTTAACGAGAAGAGATACTAGAAGGGCGTTAATAAATACCGACTTACCAGCACCAGTGGCACCGGCCACAAGCATATGCGGACACGCAGCTAAATCTATAACAAATGAGTCACCGAATGCATTTTTCCCCATAGCAATAGGAAGAGAGTATTTCGAGTTTTCAAAATCTTTAGAATTAAGTACTTCATCAAGATAAATAATCTCTCTAGGATCTCTAGGAACTTCAATACCAATTGTATCCTTCCCCATCATTGATGGAACAATTCTAATAGGTACTCCATATAGAGCAAGAGAAAGATCTTCAGATACATTTGTAATTTTTGAAACCTTTACACCTGCACCAGGTCTAAATTCAAATGTATCAACAACAGGTCCTTTGAGTACATTTACAATTGAACCTTCTATTTTAAATTCTTCTAATTTCGCTTCTAGAAGACTGATAATTTGTTCAAAGTATTCTGCATCAGGCTCATTAGAGGCCTTACCTTTTTGAGGTTCAGCAATATCAGTCACCATATTGAAATACTGATTATCTCTACTTGTATCGGCCATTCTGTTAAGCGTTTTAACAGTAGTTACCTTCTTTGCCTCTTCTCTAACACCTTCAGAAGCAGTTCCCATTTCTTGAGATGTAAATAAAGTTGGACTCTCTGGCGGAGTCACTGTCTTATTTACGGCTTCAGTCATTGCCAAATCATTTGCTTTCTTTTCATCCTGTTCAGCTTGGAACTTCTGAGCTCTTGCTGCTAAAGGATTGTTAATAGCTGTATCATCAGAAGAAGGTTCTTCTTTTTTCTTTCCAAAACTTAGGCTCGGAAGTGAATCCCTTAATGATTTCTTAGGTTGCTTCTCCTCATCATCTTTAAGCATTGTTGCAACACGTTTTTTTACATCAACAGTTGTAGGAAGGTTTTCATCCTTCTTCTTTTTAAACGTAGAACTCAGTGCATTTTTAAAAGCAGAAAGTCGAGATGGAACGGCCTTAAGAAACGATAATGCAGCTAACATATATTCTTTAAAGCTAGATCTAAATGTCCCAATCAAGAAAAGTGTAAAGGCTACAAATGTATAAATTGATAGCCAGAGGACATCAAAATATTCTTTGAAGCATAACATTAATCCACGACCCAGAGCACCTGGATAGATAAAGTAACAAAGAGCTGCAGAGAAAAATAACAGTGAGAAGACATTCATAATGTCTACAAGATGTTCTCTCCTGTCATAAATAAAGGAATAACAGAATGCAAAAATAAAAAATGGTATCACTAACCATGGACCCGTATAATAAGATGCATATCTCACCATACTGAATAAGTAATAAGACAGAATATTTCCATCATTATTAGAAGTTATTGAAAATGCATTATCAGGAAGACTATTTCCATAGTAAAAAGTTACAAATGAAAATACCGTCAATGCAAATAGTAAGAGTAGTTCAGCCTTTAGAATATTTCTTTTCATACTATAATGGTACTATTCAATGAAACAGAGTGTAAACTCTCTAATTTATTA
>NZ_AUNJ01000250.1 GCF_000447775.1 Bacteriovorax sp. DB6_IX | reverse complement strand
AGAAACCCATTCATCGACATGCCAGAGCTTGTTGATATGATCACAGATTTCTAAAAAAATTAAATTTCAAATACCAAGGCCCACATTATGTGGGCCTTTTAGTTTCTAAAGAAAGTTTTTTTACTCATCAAATCCTGACAAAATAAATCCCAAAAGTAAGAAAAAACTATTGGCAAAAGCGCAAAAGATCTAGGTATCATTTTTATGGGAGCGA
>NZ_AUNJ01000249.1 GCF_000447775.1 Bacteriovorax sp. DB6_IX | reverse complement strand
ATTCTCCCTTTTGAGGCTGAATATTCTCAATGGTCTATTAAGAACTTTGATAGAGTAAATTTACTTGTTGAAAGTGCAATTATCCAATCTAATAACTATTATTTTACTAATGTGATGTCAGTGGCCAGTTCGATAAAAGAATTGGAATCAGCTTTTGCTGATTATGACTATATCATTCTAACAACACTTAAAAATGTTCGTAGTTTTCAACAGTGTTCTGTTGATAAATCCCAAAAATATTTAATAGTAATTGGTCCAGAAGGTGGCCTTTCTAACTCTGAGGAAGATTATATTCTATCGCAAGAGAATGCCCATTCTTTAAAAATTGATACCCCTATTTTGAGAACACCAAATGCTGTTTCTGCTGTGGTCGGTTACATCCACGGAAAATTTGCCGCATTATGATAATTGTGTCATCCTAAAGTAGAACGGAGTCATTATGGATTTAAGGCAGAATACCAGTCAAAAGACAAAACCTAAATTTTTTGATGTAGATGATTTTGAAATTGAAGATATCCCATTTAAACCAATCACAGATGGTTTAGGGTTTAATAACAAGTACGATGACTTTAAAAAGACAAGGTCAAATACTCAGCAAGTACATCAACGTGTGCAAAAGAAAGTTTATGAACAGATGAGTAATACTGAAGTTCAAAAAGAAGTTCCAGCAGAACTTGAAGCTTTCTATAGTGCTCCTACTCAGTCTGGGCCAAAAGTTAATAGAAATATTGATCTTAAAGTTAAAATTGAAAGAGATGCAAATTTGGTAGCTCGTCTGCTTAGTTGGGTTGTTGATACATTAATTTGTTCTGTGATTTTTGGAACAATATTTGGAATTATGTTTGTCGCTACGTCAATGTCTGTGATGGCCTTTACTCAAATGATCTTAAGCGACTACAATATTGCTTTCCCTATAATTTTGTTTGTCTTAGTTTATAATATCTATGGTATCTCGATGGGGTATCAACAAACTGTTGGCCAAAAGTTACTAAGAGTGAAAAATAAGTTTGAAGAGATCAAAGCAGAACCAGCTTCTTTCTTAATTAAGAGATCTTACTTCGAAATTTTTTCTCTTCTACTTTTAGGTCTTCCTTATCTACTTAAGTACGATGACAAAGTCTTAGGTAACAAAGTGATAAAAGCGTAATGAGTCTAGAAAGTATCTTAGAAAATAGAGAAGGAAAGAAGCTCGTTTTTACAAATGGCTGCTTCGATATTCTACATAAGGGTCATGTGAGTTATCTAAATGAAGCTCGAGCACAAGGTGATTTTCTTATTGTAGGCTTGAATTCTGATGCAAGTGTTAAAAGACTAAAAGGGGATCATCGCCCTGTTAATAACGAGCTCGATAGAACTTTTATGCTTGAAAATCTTAAGGCGGTTGATGCTGTCGCTATTTTTGAGGAAGACACACCATATAATCTAATTTCTAGAATTCAACCAGATGTTCTCGTTAAAGGTGGTGACTGGGCCGTAGAAGATATTGTTGGCCACGATATTGTTACTGCTCGTGGTGGTGAAGTGAAGAGCCTTAGATTTGAAGAAGGTTATTCAACGACGGGACTTATTAATAAAGTTCAGGGGCGTTCTTGATTCTTGTTAAGAATTTTTCTGAATATGACCTCTATATATTAAATAGTGAAATTAAGATTGAAGAATCTGGAACATATATTTCACAGGGCATTCACTTTCTTATGATGATAGTGGCCACATTACGGCTTAAGAAGTTAGCGATTATTTGTGAAAGTGAAAATATTGATATTGACCTCGTCTGCGCAAAAAAATCACACCTTCATGAGAATACAAACTATTTCACTCTGAATTATTCATTGAAAAATAAAGTTTCTGACCTACCAAATCCATCAGATATTAAAAGTCTCCTAAATCTAAAGACTTACTTTAAAACTCATCTTTAATACCTGACAAGCTTAGTTAACTACTTGAAAAAAAAGGAAAAATTTTCCTTTTTATGCTCAAGTATATTTCCGAGTATCCGTTATGGTTATTGCTACTTAGGGGTAAGTAGCAGTTTTGTTCAGTTTGAGACAAGGAGTTTCAAACTTTAATAGCACAAGGAGGTTTTAAGTGAATCGAGGAGATTAACATGGGTTTAAGAATTAACACAAACACACAATCATTAGCAGCACAAAGAAGTTTAGGTGGAGTAACAAGATCGAAGCAAGCTTCTATGGAAAAGATGGCTAGTGGTAGCAGAATTAATAAAGCAGGAGATGATGCAGCAGGTTTAGCAATTAGTGAAAAGCTAAAGGCTGGAATTAGAGGGACTCAACAAGCGACTAGAAACGCTGGTGATGGGATCTCAATGGTACAAACAGCAGAAGGTGGTCTAAACGAGGTTTCAAATATCCTAGTAAGACTAAGAGAGCTATCTGTACAAGCAGCATCGGATACAGTTGGAGATACTGAGAGAAAGTTTACTGATCTAGAATTTCAATCTCTTGTAACTGAAGTAGATAGAATTGCAGAATCTACTAAGTTCAACGGAAAAGATCTTCTAAATGGAACTGGTGATCAAATGGATTTCCAAATTGGTATCAATAACAATGAAGGTTTAGATAGAATTGCATTTGATCCATCTCAGACAAGTGCAAAAGTTGGTGATCTTGGAATTGAAGGTTTAACAGTATCTTCTAAAGAAGGTGCTCAAACGAACCTAGAAG
>NZ_AUNJ01000248.1 GCF_000447775.1 Bacteriovorax sp. DB6_IX | reverse complement strand
AAATAAAGTTTCTGACCTACCAAATCCATCAGATATTAAAAGTCTCCTAAATCTAAAGACTTACTTTAAAACTCATCTTTAATACCTGACAAGCTTAGTTAACTACTTGAAAAAAAAGGAAAAATTTTCCTTTTTATGCTCAAGTATATTTCCGAGTATCCGTTATGGTTATTGCTACTTAGGGGTAAGTAGCAGTTTTGTTCAGTTTGAGACAAGGAGTTTC
>NZ_AUNJ01000247.1 GCF_000447775.1 Bacteriovorax sp. DB6_IX | reverse complement strand
TGATGAGATAAGGATATCAATTACATTTTCTACATCCTTTTCCTTTAAAGTCATAATTGAGCCTTTTTAAAATTCTGGTTATTTTTCTTATTTTCTAATCTCTCAAGAAGCTCTCTGTGTTCAAGAATTTCTTTTTGATAATAAGTCACAACTTTTTCATTGCTTGATTCATCTAGATAGCTTAACTTTTGTTTGTAGTAGTTAATTTGAGAGTGAATATTAGAAATTGATTCATCATTAAAAATTAGGTAATCACACACTTTGTAGTTACAGAAATCAACGCATGGTCTTTTTGAATTGGTTTTCATCATACATGGTGGGATAGAATCTTCATTACCCGCGTTTATGCAGAAACCACCAATGGGGACTCTCGATACGAACAAAGGTATACCAGCTTTTAGTGATTCACGCACATAGGATTCAATATCGGTTACCAATATGCTACCTGGATAAATTTGCTCTTCCATACGTTTTTTGATTTTATCTGATAGATCTCCCGCTGTATTATTATTATTGATAGCCTCGAATATTTCTTGTAGATCTTCTGTGTAGTTGTGTTCTAACAACTCTATTACACTCTCTACCATTAATTCGTTGCGCATTATATATCGAAGTGTCATACCATAACTTTTATGACCAAAGAGCTGACGAATAAGATCAATGTTTTTTTCACTTCTAGAAATCAGTAACCATGCGATAGTTTTTCGCAGCTGGTGTGGGTGAGCATCTGTTACATCTGTCATATCAGCGACTATTTTTCTAATGTCTTTTGTAATTGTATCAATTTTTATTTTTTCGAAATTCTTTTTAGAAGGCATATCTGTTACCAAAAGATATTGGCTATTTAATGTCTTTCGGCTGATAGCAAATAATTCAATTAATATATCAATAGCATCACCAACAATTTTTGGTATAGGGATACTATCTTCTTCACCTTCTTGTTCTGAATCGGCGGCTTGCTTAAAACGTATAATATCTAAGTATAAACAATCATTTTTTTTATATGCTGGCTTAGCCTTTAGTGATGCAATCTCACGACGCCTTAAACCAGTAAATAACCCTATAATAAATATACAACTTCGTTTTAGTTTTATAACTGCTGGCCGTATTTCATTGGTTGGTATTGTTGTTCTATCTTGCTTCCCACTGGCGTAACCTAAAGAAGTAACCTCTTTGGTTACAGGCTTAA